>JALOBM010000043.1 GCA_023228285.1 Candidatus Cloacimonadota bacterium
CACTGCGAGCGTCCTTCGATTTCAGTCGCTGCACGCCATATCCTTGCTCTGACTTAATCTTGTCCATAAGAGTCTCCTTATTTCTGATAGCTTACTCCTATGGTCATATGATACAAACTTAAAATAACCTTAACAACAACCTAATACAGAACCCCGGATACTCTTCGGGGTTTTTTGTTAGAGGATTCGACAGGTCTCCTTCGGAAGGTTGAATGTTCCGCTTCGCGTCACTGTTGAAACGGCCTTCGGCCTGTTGAACGCTCAGGCTTCGCCTTCGCTGTTGAGCGGTACTGTAGTGCTGCAGTGTTGCAGTGCTGCGGTTCTGCAGTTGATGGTATTGCTGGAGTGTAGCTCATGCCTCCGGCACGTTCTCGTTATTGCAGCTCTCCTGAGGTGTCAAAGTGCAGAGATCAAATGTCAACCCTGAGGGGGTTTTGGGGACTCCGGCCAACCACCCTTCAAAAATCTGCGTGATCTGCGTAATCTGCGTGCTATTCCAAGCAGTGCCGAACTGGATATAAAGCCGTTATCAAGCAGTGGTCACTCGATGATAACCCGATGATATCTGCTTCATATCAAGAGGAAGCAAAAAGCATCAATGTGGAAACTTGCACATTTTGCTTGACACGATATCATCGCAATTTATGTTGTCTCAAATAGTAGATTCCGCCCAAGATGGCGGCTAAGTTGTTATGGTTCCCGCATTTGCGGTTTTGATAGCTACAAGGGTTAGCTATTTTTTTTGATGTGAAACAGATGTGTTTGCGCTCATGGGGACTTGCTCTCCGGGCACAGTCACAAGAGATTTACCGAGTATTTGCCGGTAGAATGGATATGAACAGCGGTTTTTCCGCAAAGATTAGAGGTTTATTTGCAATACTTTAGAACTCAGATTGAAGACATCGCCAAGAAGATCTGCGCAGAAATGCATCTTGCCCTGTACGACATTGATGAAAAGATGAGCGGCAAGGGGCGGATCATCATAGTGTACCTTACCAAGATCGGCGGAGTAACGCTGGATGAGTGTGCCCGTTTCAGCCGGGCTCTGAGTGATGAGTTGGAGACCTTTGATCTGATTCCGGAGCGCTATTTTCTGGAAGTGTCCTCTCCCGGTTTGGAGCGACCGCTAAAGCTGAAGAGTCACTGGGTGAGTGCCATCAATGAGAAAGTGGCGGTTCAATATAGCGAAGAGGAAGAGAAGCGCTCTGTGATGGGTACTTTGCTGGAGGTAAATCAGGATACCGTGGTTTTGGACGATCGCGGGGAGCGGATCGAGATTGCACTGAAATCGATCTCCAGAGCCAAAACAGTATATTTGGGAATAGTCCGAGGTGAGAACAATGAACGCTAATATTCTGGATGCGGTTATCAAGCTGGCCGCGATCAAACAGTTGGATGGAGCTTTGATCCAAGAGATCATCGTGGAATCCATCACAAATACTTTGTCCAAGAAATTGGGGCCTGAAAACGAACTGGAAGTATATATCGATGAAGCGGTGAGCGGCATAAAGGTTCGCTTTAAATGCCAGGTGGTGGAATTGGAAAATGAACTAGGCGAGATATCTTTGACCGATGCCCGGGCAGACTTTGATCCCCGCGCTCAGTTAGGCGATTACATCCAAAAAGAGATGTCGCTGTATGAGTTCGAGCCCAAATTGGTAAAAACAGCGCAAAAGATTATTCAAGATCGTATCCGCAATCTGGAAGATGAAAAGATACAGAACGACTTCAATAAACAGAAGCACACTATCGTCTCCGGAAAGATAAAATCCATCGACGAAAACAACGGCGGATACCGCATAGACTTCAGCTACACAGATGCGCTATTGCCGCTGGACGAACAGATTGAGAACGAATTTTACCGTGTGGGCGACAATATCAAAGCCTACGTGACCAATATCCGCAATGGAAATAAAGGTGTGACGGTGATCCTCTCCCGCACGAATCCTGAATTTGTGAAAAAGCTGTTCGAAGCGGAGATCCCCTCCATATTCAACGGTAAGATGCACATCCGCAAGATCGTGAGAGAGCCCGGAATCCGCACCAAAGTGGAATTGGAAAGCATGGATGAGAGCTTGGACCCCATCACAGAATGCGTGGGCCCAAAAGGTACCAGAATCGACAGTATCCGCAGAGAACTGCACGGCGAACAGATCGACATCGTGGTACATAGCGAAGACATGGAACAGATGGTTCAAAACGCCCTGGGCATCAGCAATGCCAAGCGCGTGGTGGTCGAACGCGGCCGCGCCGCTAGTGTGATCGTGGATGAAGCGGACAAAGTGGTGGCCATAGGCAAGCAAGGCAAGAACGTGCGTTTGGCTGCCAAGCTTACCGGACTCAAAATCGACATCTTTACCAGCGAAGAATATGAAGAAAAGATGTCCAAAGAACGTCGCACCGTAAGCCATATCACCGAACTGGACGGAGTAAGTCCCAAGATTGCCGAAGTGTTGCGCAATGCAGGATATACAAGTGTTCAGGATATCTTCCAGGCCTCTGTGAATGAACTGGCATCCCTGGAAGGCATGGGCCAGAAAACAGCGGAAAAGCTGAAGGAAGCTGCTAAGTATTTCTAATGACAAATATGAATAGTAAAGCCGGACACATCCCCATTCGCAGCTGTGTAATCTGCAAGACAAAGCGGGCACAGAAAGAGCTGCTGGGCTTCATGATGATGCCCTCGGGGATCGTGTATGACCTCGCTCGCCGGCTGCAAGGGCGCAAGCAGTATGTGTGCCCCTCCAGGGAATGCGTTGCCCTATTGCCCAAATGGCAGAAAAGACGCGCAAAAGGGAGGTCAGCGAAATGACAGAGCTGAATCCCAAGATATTGAATCTGATGCAGTTTGCCCGTAAGGCAGGGAAACTGGTGGCGGGAGTGGATGCCTGCATAAGAGGCATGCATCACAGGCATATACACTTGATTGTGATAGCCGGAGATACCTCGGAGCGTACCGCAGAACGGATTCGCTACGAGATCAAAGAAGACGGTAACAAGTTGCTGATTATCCGCGCAGGAGAACAGGCAGAGATAAGCGCTGCTTTGGGATTGCCCGTCACCGGAGTGTTTGGCATCAGCGACAAAAATTTTGGTGCCAAGATGATCGAATATTGGCAGGCGTGAGTGGAGGAACCTTGCAGATACGAGTACATGAATTAGCCAAGGAACTCAAGATCAGTACAATGGCTCTAAAAAAGCATCTTACAGATCTGGGTGTGGTAACTAAAAGCCACATGAGCTTTATCGAAGAAGAAGTCGCGGATAAAATCCGTGCAAAATACAACGAACAGGTTGATGCCGAAAAAAGAGCGGAAAAAGACCGTAAAAAACTGATTGAACTGCGCCAGCAGGCAAGGAAAAGCGAAGCTAAGGCCGCTGCCAAGGCAGAAGAAATAGTACCTACCGAACCGGAACCGGTACCTGAAGTAGAAGAGCCTAAAACGGAAAAAGCCAAACGAACCAAGAAAGCTGCCAAGTCAGATGAGCCCGAAGCAGAAGCAGAAGATACCGCTATAGCGGAAGAAAGTTCCGAAGCTCCTATGGTACCTGCAGAAAGCATTACTCCGGAAGAAGCCAAACCATCGTATCAGGAATTGCAGGAACAGAAAGCCCGCGAAGAAGTAAAAAAGAAGCGTGAATCCCTGGATATCCGCGTGCCTTATAAGCAGGCTACTCCGCCTCCAAAGGCCAGAGAGAGCAAGAGTAAAGCGGTGGAGAAACCCCGCAAAAGCCGTGCAACAGCCACCCACACTCCCCCTCCCTCTCCACCCGTGGTGATTCCGGAGAAAAAGGAGATCGAAAAGAAGTTTGGCAAGGCTAAACCCGTTCACGATGAACTGGGCGAAAAGAGTAAGCACAAAAAAGCTCTGCTCTCCAGTAAAAAGGGTAAAATCAAGGTTTTGGAACCCACAGAAGTTGACGAAGCCGTAATCTCCAGAAACATCAAGAAAGTGATGCAGAAAACCACGAAGCGCAAAAAGTATCATCGAGAAGCGCAAGTAGTGGAAGACAACAGCAGTGAGATCATCATTCGCGAATTCACTTCGGTGTCCGAGCTGGCCAAGATCATGAATGTATCTCCCAGCGAGATTATCTCAAAGTTCTTTATGATGGGGCAGCTTGTTACCATGAACCAGCGTTTGGATCGGGATTCATTGGAGATGATTTGCGATGAGTTCAAGGTAGATTTCCGCTTTGAAGATGAGTATGGCTCAGAGCTTATTGAACAAGAAATGGACAAATATGCTGATGTTCCCGAAGTGCCCAGGCCTCCTGTGGTTACTATTATGGGTCACGTGGACCACGGTAAGACCTCGATTCTGGATTATATCCGCAATGAAAACATCGTAGCCGGAGAATCCGGAGGCATCACTCAGCACATCGGTGCCTATCAGATAGAAATAAACAACTATAAAATAACTTTCCTGGATACCCCCGGTCACGAAGCATTCACCGCTATGCGTGCCCGTGGCGCCAATGTTACAGATATCGCCGTGATCGTGGTTGCCGCTTCCGAAGGGGTGAAACCTCAGACCCGCGAAGCTATCGACCATGCCCGTGCAGCAGGAGTCTCGCTCATTATTGCGATTAATAAAATTGATTTGCCTGAAGCGAATGTAGATAAAACCATCGCTGATCTGCTGGAAGCTGGCGTTTATCTGGAACAATACGGCGGTGATGTACCATGGTGCAAAACTTCCACCGTGACCGGAGAAGGCATCCTGAATCTGATAGAATTGATCCTTTTGACAGCGGAGATGCTGGATCTGAAGGCGAAAGAGAACATTCCGGCAGAAGCTATTGTAGTGGAAGCGCAGAAAGACTCCCGCATGGGATCAGTAGCTACCATCCTGATGCAACAGGGAACCCTAAGACGAGGTGATATAATCGTTTGCGGCGCAGTTAGCGGTAGAGTTCGGCGTATGGAGAATGCGAGCGGTCTGGAAATGAAAACGCTATACCCCAGCGATGTGGCACGAATCTACGGTTTATCCGATACACCCAAGGCTGGTGACGTCCTGAACCAGGTGGATAGTGAGAGAACTGCGCGGGCAATTTCGACCGAGCGTCAGCAAATCCGCATGGAACGAGAGAAATACCAGAACAAATCCAGTCTGCAAAACATCTTTGCCCGCATCAAAGAAGAGCAGGTAAACACATTGAACATAATCCTGAAGACAGATACGGACGGCTCGGCTGAGGCAATAGCGGATAGCTTGCAAAAACTTGCTAATGAGGAAGTATCGGTTAAAATTATTCACAAGAGCGTGGGTGGTATCTCCGAAACTGACGTATCACTAGCTTCGGCTTCGGATGCCATCATCTTGGGATTCCATGTTCGTGCTACTCAACAAGCTCGTCGCCTGGCGGAAGATGAAGGAGTTCAAATACAGCTCTATCAGGTAATCTACGATGCCATAGACGATATCACGGCAGCTCTGGAAGGAATGCTGGCTCCCACGATTGAAGAACAAAATATAGGCAGCGCCACAGTAAAACAAGTGTATAAGATCAAAAAGCTTGGTACCATCGCCGGTTGTCAGGTGGATCGCGGAGTGATCCAAAGCAATTGTCTGGTACGTATATATCGCAACGATGTGCTGATTAACGAAGCCAAGCTAAGCTCTTTGAGGCATTATAGCAACGATGTGAAAGAAGTCCGTGCGGGTTCCGATTGCGGCATCACTCTGGAAAACTTCTCCGACATCAAAGAAGGCGACGTTTTTGAAGCATACATCGAACAAGAGGTAGCCAAGAAACTCTGATGAAGAACTATCGCATACCCAGATTGCAGGAAGAACTGAAGAAGATCTTCAACATCACACTCAGCAAGAAACTGGGGGATCCCATGTTGGCTTGGGTAAACATCACGGATGTAGTGATCTCCAAAGATCTGCGCTATGCAAAGATATACTTTTCCCATTACAACAATCCCGCCTCGCACAACGAGATCCGGGAGCACCTGATGAAGACAAGCGGATTCTTTAAGAAACAAATTGCAGGAGCACAAATTATGAGAACAATACCTGAACTCTCATTCTTCTACGATGATACCGAAGACCGCGCCGCGAAAGTGGAAGCCCTTTTGGCTGGTATCAAAGACGATTATGACGATGCTGACGATTACGATCCGGACATCGATATCGACGATTATCTTGATGATGATGAATACTATGAGTATGATGACGAAGACCTCGACGAAGATGATTATGAAGACTTTGACGATGACGACGACGATGATGATGAGGATGATTGAGCTACCCTGTTGAATCACAACGATCACGACATACAATTGATGAATAAAGACATATCGAGCGACTTCTTTGCCTTGGTGAAAGAGGCTGAGAGCATCGCGTTGACTACTCATATCCATTCGGACGGCGACGGCATGGTGACCTGCTTTGCCTTGCAGGAGATCATGAAAGCTTCCGGTTTCGACTCTACCATCGTTACCGACGGGGAAGAGCTGGATCGCTATGCTTTCCTGATGCGATACACAAAGGTGCAAGCTTTTCACGAAGACATGGACTTTGGGCTGGTGATTGTGCTGGATTGCAATAGCTACGACCGCATCGGTAACCGGCATACACTTCTGGACAAAGCCCGGAAAGTGGCAGTATTGGATCACCATATGATAGAGCATAATCACATCCCTGCAGATCTGCAACTGGTGGATTACAGCTATCCTTCGGTGGGAGCGTTGATCTGGCGCAGTATGCGAGAGACAATTCAAAAGCTGAATCCCGCTGTTCGGAAATATGTGGCAGATTGTGTGTATGTAAGCATTCTGAACGATAGCAACAACTTTAGTAATGCCAATACCAATGCCACCATGTTCGAGATCTCCGCAGAGCTTGCCCAGGAAGGCATCAAAGCCCACGAGCTGCACATGGCTTATCTGCAAAATCACAGTGCCAAAGAAATGCTCTATGTGGGCAGAAGTCTATCCACAATCCGCCTGTTCGAGGATGGCAAGTACCTGTTTCTGCACTCCGACAAAGCTTTGGCGGAAGAATTGGATGTGGATCCCTCTGCATATATGAGCGTAACTCGTTGGGTACAGGGCATATCTGGCCTCAGTGCCATCGCTTATTTTCGTGAAGATGAACCCGGAATGTGGAAAATATCGCTACGTTCTTTAATCCTGGATATGCACGAAGTAGCAGCTCGGCACGGAGGCGGTGGGCATCGCCAAGCATCCGGATTGACCTTGATGGGCAGTCTTCAGGAAGTGCAGGAAGTCATTTTGCACGATCTGAAGCAGGCCAATTCCTTATCATGAATTCGTTCTTCCTGATCGACAAGGAGGCGGGTATCTCCTCCTTCAAAGTGATTAGTTCCCTACGCAAGATATTGGGCATCCGCAAGATAGGGCATAGCGGCACCCTTGATCCATTTGCCACTGGACTCCTAATCTGCGCTACCGGTCAATATAGCCGATTGTTAAAATACGCTTTATCCCAAGACAAGGTCTATGAAGTGGAGTTACTGCTAGGCAGCAAGAGCAGTACCGGCGATCCTGAAGGAGAGATCATAGAGGAAACGGAGCTTCCGGAGAGCCTCAGCATCCCTGCCAATCTCGAAACGAAAGTTAGGGCTCTGCAAGAACTGCCCATTCCGAGATACTCCGCTGTGAAGATTGCAGGTAAGAGGGCATACAGCCTTGCCCGGCAGGGGATTGAGGTGGACATGCCCATGCGTGAGGTGAAGATACTGGATTTTGAACTCTTGAGCGGAATCGAAGATAAACGCTTGTGCTATCGAGCTAAAGTATCCAAAGGCACTTATATCCGCGCCCTAAGTGAATACATCGCCGGTGAATTGGGATGTGTGGGAATGACTACTCAGCTTCGCAGATCCGCAATCGCAGACATCAGTGTGGATGAAGCATGCATTGTGGAAGATCTGGCAAAGGACATACACTCCAAAACGTTTGATGTGCACAGGATACTCCATTATCTACCTGCAATCGAGCTTTCCGAATCGCAGTCAAAGAGCTTTTTGCATGGTATGAGACTGCCGACAGATGCTGCTGATGCCCCGGATACAGCGATATATTCTGCAAATGGACTCTTTCTGGGTATAGCGAAGGTAGAATCCCTTGAGATTATCCCACAATTGGTGATGGACGGAGGCAAGACATGTGCGTAATCAGTCTGGGTACTTTCGATGGCCTTCATTTGGGTCACCGCAAGCTTCTGGATAGAGTTCGCGAACTTGCTTCTACCGAATGCTTGAAATCCGTGATCATCACATACAAAGATCACCCGGCCTTTATCCTGAATCAAAGAGCTCTGCCCAAATTGCTCTGTCCCTCGGAAGTGAAAGAGCAGGAATTGAAGCGATTGGGCATTGACCAGGTGGAAATGCTCGATTTCTCCCAGGACTTAGCTGAAACCTCTGCACTAGATTTCCTGCAGAATGTGCTCATTCCGCGTTGGCGGCCAAAAATCATCGTAGTAGGTCACGATAGCCATTTCGGCAAAAACCGGGAAGGCGATCGCAGCTTTCTGGAGCGATTTGCATCGCGTTTCAATTTCCGGGTGGAGTATGTAGAACCGCAGTTATTTGAGGGCAAACCGATCAGTAGCAGTATGATCCGAGACTTTCTGAGCCGGGGACAGATCGAAGAAGCCAACCATCTCTTGGGCAGGAGTTACCGTCTTTCAGGCAAAGTGGGGAAGGGTTTGGCCAGGGGCAGGGAGTTTGGTTTCCCCACCGCAAATCTGATCCTGAGCAATCCGCACCAGCTTATCCCCGCGGAAGGGATATATCTCAGCAAAGCACATTTGGAGCAAGCGTCTTTTTTTAGCTTGACCAATATCGGGAAGTCTCCTACAGTGAAACACACAGGAATCGTGGAGATAGAAACTTTTCTGATCGATTTTACCGGCGATATCTACGACGATAATATGCAGGTGGAATTGTTACATTATCTCAGGGAGGAAAGGATGTTTGCAAATACTGACGACTTGGTCGCAGCCATGAATCGCGATCTGGAACGTGCCATCGCTCTGGTAGCGGAGTTGCAAGCTTGAAACGCAGCCTTATCATCCTGGCATTGCTCTTCAGCTATCTGTATGGGATAGTATGCATATCTGCAGACGGAGAGCAGATCCCGCAGGACCGCGAGTATCACTATTATCTGCATAATAATGCACATGACTACAGCTTTTACGGTGCCAATAAATGGGCGGTGAGATTCGATTTTAGCCAGGCATATCCTCTTATGAGCAACGTGAACTTCACCGCTAGCGGAGCCAGACTGTGGTTTCCGAATCCTGGAGGACAAGTAACGGTAGAACTTTGTACGGACAATGTATCTCAACCTGGTAGCGTAGTATCCGTGCAAACGGTGGAAGTATCATCCCAGCAGATTGACATCGCCTTTCCCTCCACCAGCACACATGATATTGCCTGGCTGGTGGTTACATACGAGACAAACATGCAATCCCGCTATGTAGCGGCTAGTGCGGGAGGCGGTGATAATAGCTTTTACATGACAACCGTGGGCGATCAGTTTTACCTGTCTTCACTTAGCAATGCCGGTTTTAACTGTGAACTGCTGTTTGGTTTGTTAGGCGACTTCACTCACACAGAGGTGGATCTGGAATTATGTGATTTTTACCTTGAGGGAGATCTGTTGCCAGGTAGCAGAGTGTATCCCAGATTCACAGGTTACAATCACAGCAATCAGACACTGGATGAGGTGGGCTTGAGCATCACGATGAACCGGCCGGGAGAACCCCGGTTTGACAGTCTCTATATTGCCTTGCCTCAGAGCCTTGCCCCACTTAGCAGCTTTGACTATACCAGTGATCTGCAGTTTATAGAGCTGCCCTCAGATCCATTGCAACTACGTCTTGATATGAAGCTGATTAGTGAAATTGCCGAGAGTGATTCTCTCTCCGGCAATAACAGCTTCAACTGCTTTTTCAATATATTTGCAGATCCCATGCCAGGTCAAGTGGTGGAGAACTTTCTGCGTACTAGCGGTGACAATGCTATTTCCACGATCCAGTCTCCATATTTGAACCGTGATTTTCATGTGCTGGACTACTATCCTCTGTTATCTGACCCATTATCAAATCTGGGAGCAATGCAACGCTTCAATTGGTATGGTTTCAATGCGTTACCTCAAACTATCGGTAATGGACACAGCCGCATTATCGGGCTTACGCAAGCTTACGAAAGCAGTTTTGCCGAGCTATTGGACGACATCTCTGCCGATCGCACCTTTATCTCTGAATCCTCTTGCCGGTTGGATTCCATTCCGGAGTCCGCAAACATGTATCTTAGCGTCAGTTTGCTGAATCAGAACACGAGCTTGTATGAGTCCAATCTGGAAAACATCACACTGGATTCCCGTTTGTTTGTGGGTCTTTTTGCCAAACCAAGCGCAGAAAGTACACAGAAATACAGTTTATTACAGTGGATTTGTTTTGCCGATACCATAAATACGGCCCTCCAACCGGAAGTAACTGTGGAAAAGACTTACAGTGTAAGTTTTAGCAATCTGTTCAATGACAGTGCAGAGACAGATTACCGCATCTACTATTGGTTGCAGGATCAGTACGGCGGCAGAATTCATTTTATGAATTTCTACGATTTTGACCCCCAGCAGTATACTTCAAATGCGGATTTATATACACCAAGCCTGAGCTTTAGCGCTTATCCCAATCCGCTGAGGCAGGATGAATATCTGCATCTCAGCATAAAAGACGCTACTGCAGCGAAGATAAGCATTTACAACCTGAAAGGTCAGCGGATCCACAGGCAAAACGACATCACGGGGAAACTGGATCTATGCGGAAAGCTCTTCCCAGCATCAGGCATTTACTTTATCCGTGTGGAACAAAGCGGTAAGGCCCCTCAAACGAAGAAAATAAGCATTATTAAGTGATATAGTATGGAAGAACACATTTTTGTAGCAGACATGCATCAGCATGAGAACAAAGAGATTAGCGGGTTCTATCTGGCTCAGGAGAAAGAACTGCGAGAGGGTAAGGGCGGCAGCTTTATCCGCATAAAGATTCAGGATAGAAGCGGTTATGTCACGGCTAATGTATGGAAAGACGCTGCTAAGACCAGTGAACTTTTCGATGCCGGAGATGTGGTTCACATCAAAGCTCAAGTGGTGAATTACAAAGGCCAGATTCAACTGAGTATCCAACAATTGCGTTTTGCGGATAAAAGCGAATTTGATATTGGTTTGTTTGTGGCAAAAAGCAGATTTACTCCGGATTTTCTGGCAGAACGCTTTTGGGAATTTGTGGATAAAGTAGAACATGAATATCTCAATCGACTTTTACACGAGATCTTCGATGATAAACCGTTTTTCCAGCGTTTTTTGGAAGCCCCCGCCGCTAAAAGCTGGCACCACAATTATGTTCACGGGCTCATCGAACATACCGTAGCCGTAGCTGCCCTGTGCGAGTTTACCTCTACCCAGTATCCGGTATCCATGGATCTCATGCTCTGCGGAGCCTTACTGCATGACGCCGCCAAACAGAGAGAATACCATGGAAAGGCCAGTATAGATTTTACCGATGAGGGACGCCTATTGGGGCATCTCAGTATGGGTGATCAGATGGTGGTCGAGGCTGCATCCCGGATCCCAGGATTTCCTGAAGAAGTGTTGTTAAATCTGCGTCATCTCATCCTTTCCCATCATGGCGAATACGAGAAAGCATCTGTGCGCCTGCCGCAAACTCTGGAAGCACTTCTGCTGCACCATTGTGACAATCTGGACGCCCAAAGCGCCGGAGTGTGTCAATTGCTCGCCGCCGCTCCTCCCGATGCAGTCTGGAGTGAGTACGACAAGCTGAACAACCGCTATTATCGCATTGTAAGAATTTAGGCTTATGTTCCAAACCTCCGTACTTGCCAGCGGCAGCAAAGGTAATTCGATCCTCGTGCGTAGCCGGGATACAGGGATTATTTTGGATGCAGGGATCAGCATGAAGCGGATTTGGGAAGCTCTAGACACACTTAGAATCCAGCGCAGCATCATCAAAGCCGTAATAGTGTCCCACGAGCATTCCGATCATACCCGTAGCGCCGGAGCGCTGTGCCGCAGCCTGAAAATCCCGCTCTACATTTCTCCAGATACTTTTGCCTATAGCTCGCACAGACTGGGTAGCGTGGATGAGCGTCTGTGCTATTTTGACGCTGGAACAGAGTTTCTGATTGGAGACATCCTGATACAGCCTTTCCGCTCTTCACACGATGCGGTGGACAGCTGCAACTTTACCTTTGAACATGATGACCGGAAGCTGGGTGTAGCCATCGATCTGGGGTACTTTTCCAAACTGACCGTAACCAAACTGAGTGATGTGCATACTTTGGTACTGGAAAGCAATCACGACCTGCAGATGCTGATGGACGGCCCTTACGACTGGAATCTGAAGAAACGTGTGAAAAGCGAACACGGACACCTTTCCAACGAACAAGCGGTGGGACTTCTCTCCCAAGTGCTGCATCCGGGATTGAAAAACCTGGTGCTGGCTCACCTTTCAGAAACCAACAACCGCCCCGATCTGGCATATCAGACGATGAACGAGTATCTGCAAACCATCCGTAGCGACATCAACCTCATGGTGGCAGATCAGTATTGTCATACTCCACTGGTGGATATCTGAGCAGGCTCTGAGCCCAAGCCGCTCCTCCATTTACAGCATCCGTCGTTCAGTCTCAATCTTCCCCCTCTGAGCTTACTATATATGAAGCAGATATCATCGGGTTATCATCGAGTGACCACTGCATTATAACGCGTTTATATCTAGTTCGGCACTGCCGGATATATAGGGGGAATATCCAGGATATATAGTCTGAAACTCTGCTACATCAACATCGAAGGATCAATGTCGATCTGAAAATAGAGCTTGGTTTTAAAGGAATTGCAGATATTGTCTATGGCTTGTTTTAATACTGCCGGATTGTAGCCCTTCAAGATGAGATGATGGCGGTACATGTTGTTAATCTTGGTAAAGGGAGCGGGGGCAGGGCCCAGAATAAGCAAGTGCTCATCGGTCTTGGGCAGGTGATCCCGGCTCAAGCGTGCCATTTCGGAAACGATTTCCTGTTCATCTGCGCTTTGATAGAGGATGCGCGCCAAACGGTAGTAGGGAGGGTAATACAGCCTTTTACGCAATGCTGTTTCCACGCGGGCAAAGCCTTCAAAATCCTGATGGCTGGCATATTGAATGGCGTAGTGCTCGGGATTGTAGGTCTGGATGATTACTTCTCCTTTCTTCTCTGCTCTGCCGCTGCGTCCCGCTACTTGCGTAAGGAGCTGAAAGGTTCGTTCCGCAGAGCGAAAATCCGGGATGTTCAAGCTGATATCCGCGTTCACGATGCCAACCAGGGTTACATTGGGAAAGTCGAGTCCCTTGGTGATCATCTGCGTGCCCAACAGAATGTCCAGCTCATGCTTTTTCATGCGTTGATACATGCTTTTCAGGTTGATGCGGCTGCTGTCGCTATCCAATCTGAGAATCCGCGCCATGGGAAAAAGAATCTTCAGGCTTTGTTCTACCTTCTGAGTTCCAGGAGATCCATAGGAAAAAGTAAAAGAATTGCAGGAGGGGCATCGTCGGGGTACGGGGTAGAAGGATCCGCAATAATGACATTGCATTTCTTCACGGTCGCGATGGTAATACATGCTAATTTCGCAGTTTGGACAGGTAATCAGTTTACCGCATTTCAAGCATTGCACAAAGGATGAATATCCGCGGCGGTTTTGGAAGAGGATTACTTGTTCTTTACGATCCAGCCGTTGTGCTATCGCCTTGGCCAAGTCGTCCGAAATCAGTTCTGTGCTGTCACAATCGCAGAGATCCAGGATTCTAACTTCCGGCAATTTGTAGTTCATCGGGCGTTGAAGCAATTTGTGCAGTTTATACTTTCCGGTCATACTGTTGTTCCAGCTTTCCAGAGATGGCGTGGCAGAACCCAATATAACTTGCGCACCTTGCTGTTGCGCTCGTACTATTGCTACATCCCGTCCATTGTAGCGGGGTTGGCTATCCTGTTTATAACTTTGTTCATGCTCTTCATCTACGATGATCAGTCCCAGGTTTTGCACGGGAGCAAAGATCGCACTACGGGCTCCAAGAGCGATGCGGCATTCGCCATTCTGCAGCTTTTGCCACTGGGCAAAGCGTTGGGTGTCGGTTAACTGACTATGTAGTATGGCGAGTTGTTCACCAAAGCTTGCATCAAATTTGTCCAGCATTTGGGGAGTGAGGGCGATCTCCGGGATTAGAAAGATCACGGATTTTCCGGCATTCAGATACTTCCGGATTATCTCGATGTATACCTCGGTCTTGCCACTACCGGTGATGCCATAGAGTAAGTGAACCTGAAAGCTGCCAAAATCTGAGGATATTTCTGAGATGGCAGAAATCTGTGCATCATTCAACACGATGTTCTTGGCTTTTGCGCCTGTATCCCTGAGTAATTGAGCGCTCTGCACTTCTCTGGGGAAGATCTTGATAATTCCCTTTTTCACTAATGCCTTGAGGCTGCTGTAGGAAACTACATTGCTGATGTCCGCCATGGGGAAGGGCTTGGTCTGAGTTTTGATGAGCTCCCAAGCTTCTCTTTGCCTGAGTGGAAGAGTGTCCGGATCAAAATCACTACTTATTATCTGAATAAAATTTAGGATCTTGGGCTTATCTTTGTGCCGCAATTTGTTATCTATCTTTAGTAAACCTGCAGTTGCAGCGGCTTCGCAGAGACGGTATATGGGAAGATTGGGGAAGCTTTTACGCAGATCGCATATTCGGCTTTTTCCACTGTGGATCAAAGCTCTGTAGAGTGCTTCAAACTGAGGGGGGATATCTTCTTCGGGGCCAATCCAGATCAGTTCGGCATCCACATCACTTTGCAGCTTTGCAGGAAGCATGGCAAATAGTGCTTTTCCCATGCTGCAATGATAGTATTCGGACATCCATCTTGCAAGCTTGATCAACTCAAGTGGCAGGATGGCAGTGTCGTCCAAAACCTCGGCAACGGACTTGTAGTTTAGCTTTCCAGCAGTATGGCTTTCCAGACATATACCCAGCATCAGTTTGGCTTTGAGAGGTACCAACACCCGGGCACCCAGAGGTATGGGATCCTGGCTGCTATAGCTGAAATCACGGTTTATTCCAAGAGGGAGTGCGATTTTGTAGTAATGCATGGTTATAGGCAATGGAAAGCCTGATTTTTGTCAATACAAAGCTCACAAAAAAAGGCCTCGTACAATAACGAGGCCATTATTAAGTATATGATTGATTAACTTACATTATCCTGCTCTTACGCGGAACTGGTATGCTTCTTCCTGGCTTACATTGAATCTCCAGCTGTTTACGATGGATTTTACACGTGCCACAAAGGATTCTGGATAAGCTCCTGCAGGAACCACCATTGATTCTCTAACCGTACCATTGGCGTTTATAAACAGGGTGATGGTAAAGCTTACGCTTTGGCGTAATTGAGCTTCGCGATAGGCTTGGTCAATCTGAGCCTTACGAGCTTCCACCTGATCACGCAGATTTGTAACGCGGGCTATTCCGGCTTCATCCAATCCGGTTACACTACCTTCTTTGAGGGTCTGAATGCCTCTGCGTTTGTAATCTGCAGCAATTCTTTGCTGTTCCACAATGTCGCCCCAAGCTTTGCCGCTGGGAGCAAGAGCGCTGGCATCACCAACGATGTGCGTGCCTGCAACACCAGCAGGACGTTCGGAATGTCCGGCAGTTGCCGGTCCGCGGGTCACAACGGATCCTACGTCACCGAAATTCGGAGTGCTGGTTGCGCTGAAAGAGGATCCTGCTCCGGTTCCGGCTCCGCCGAAAGCTCCGCTGCCACCACCGGTACCACCTCCACCTCCACCTCCGCCGGGACGACGGGCAGAAAAGCCTTCCTGTACTGTGACGATTTTAAGAGTAGGTGCTACACCGGTTGCACTTGCATCGAATCCGCCGGCAAAAGCAGCATCCAGGGCAGAAGAGCCGTAGGCTCCGGGTACGCCTTGTTGGGCAGTTTGGCCGGTCTCAGCTTCTCCAGTCTCTTCCGGAGGAGTCTCTTGTGCGAAGCTTTGAGTCATAGGAGTGAGATCTGCTTCAACCCGCTGAGCTTCGCTCTTGATGTTTTCAAGGCGTTGTGCCACGGTTTCTTCTTCCATCACATAGTCAGGTTTCAGGGCAAGATCAAACAGGATAGCAAACACAACGGCAAGCAAGATTATCATCCACATCATCATCCGGTTGAAGCGGGTAGTAGAGTCAGGTTTTGCTCTGCGAGCATATTGTGCTACAATTTGTTTTTCTTCAGCAGTAAGCACAGCCACCCATGGTTCGCGGTATTCGAAATGGACGTCCCAATCTGGAGCAAGAGTAACAGTACCTTTCAGGTCTTTCTTCAAAACCAATTGGTTTCCTGAAAGCAGTTTGTTCTGTTTCAGATAGTTACCGTCCAAGACATTGCCGTCTTTCTCAATGGTCAATTGAGATCCGGGTAGCACTTGCATTACGTATTCGCCGCCTTGTTGTTTTACAAAGAGGTGTTTATCCGGAAAAGAAGGGGCTAATATCTGCCATTGCAGGAATTTGTTTGAGCCAATTGTGAAGCTTCTTTTGATTTCTCTGCCTTCTTTGGCGTAATCCAGAAACTTCCCTTTATAGTTCAATCTAAGACTTAGTATTTTAGCCATACTACCTCCCCTTACATTCTAGAGGCAGTTCGGTATGATTGTAACCAATCTGCTTCTTCCAAAGTTGCGAAATAAATGTTTGCGTAACCCACTGAGGTGCCAACACTCACTATCTGAGTTACATATCCACAAGGCAGATCTGCATCGGCCTGAACTATTAGACAGGCATCACCAAGTTTGTCTTCCGGGATCACACTGATCTCAGTTTTGAAGAAATCCTGCATGACTTGGCGAACTTCAGCACTTTCCACCATTTCCTGGGGAGTCCCAAGATATTGGCTGCCAATACCCAGTAGTACTCTGTCCATGTACAATTTGACAGGAGTCACCATGGCGTTTTCCATCAGTTTCTCTTTGGTGATGGAGGTGGGATACTTCATATCCGGTAACTGGTTAATCTTCACTGCATCCATCGACACGTTTTTGATGAGAAAAACCAGGATGATAGTTAATGCGTCAAGAAGAGAAGTGATCGACAAGCTCTTTACGTCTTCTACTTTACGACGTACTTGTCTGGTTCCCTTACGACTACGATTCGAAATCATAATATCCTCCCCCAGCCTTAATAAATGTATGTAGTTTTGGGGTTACGATAATGTACTGTTACAAAACCGTTATCTTTGCAGAGGTCAATGGTGCGGATCAGGGTGTCATACAGAACATCAGGATGTACGATTACGGCAATCTCAGTAGTATCAGAATACTTTTCTTTCAGATCCACCAGCAAGGTGTTCAATCCGTCAAAATCGTAAACATCTTCTCTAAGCCACGGTATTTTGTGAATGGTTTTTTTGTCCGGTTCTCGTATTTCCATTCCAGGGAACAGTTGGGCCTGTGCATGTTCCTTCATCATCAGATGAATTTCGACGATTTCCGCTTGAGCACCGCCACCTTCTCCAGTTCCGCCACCACCTCCGTCTGAGGTAAAACTAAGCGCAATCAGAGCTACCTGTGAGATCGAAATCATCATGATCAAAAAAGGTATGATCGAGACGAAAAGATTCATAATAGGAATCAAGTTTGGTTCCTCAGGTGCAGTCTGACTGTTTTGCTGCCTTGCCTCAGAAGGGCGATATACCTTTCTCGCCCCTGAAGGATTTAGTCCTGCCATGATCTTATTCCTTGATCTGGTTGTTAATGTGGTTCACCAATTTCACACTGTATTCGTCGATATCGCTAATCAAATTCTGAGCGCGGGTGTAGAGACCACCTTTGATCAGAGTAAGCGGAATAGCACCCATTAGACCGAGAGCAGTAGTTCCGATAGCCATATAGATACCTTCGGTAAGAGCGTTCTGAGCTGCAACACCGGTTAAGAAACGCAAAGAGTTGAAAGCTTGGATGAGGCCAAAGATGGTTCCCAGAAGTCCAAGGTAGGTGGAGATTTGGGCCAGAGTATCAAACCAGAATAATCCGCCATCCAGTAGGTGTACTTTCTGCAACACAGCTTCATCAAATGCGTTTTGAACAGCGATGCGGGCTTCTTCGCCCTTCTTGCCGGTTTTACGCACATCTTTGAAAACAGACAATCCACTCCAGAAAATGA
>JALOBM010000132.1 GCA_023228285.1 Candidatus Cloacimonadota bacterium
GGTTTTGCCTGAAATTAAGCATTTTGGAGCAATTTTCAATATAAAAATACTTATAAGTTATTAACAATCAACTGTTTAATGTTTATAAGGATCAACTAATTACACATTTTTATTAGTAATCATGTCCGAAGTGTTAGGGGGCCAATACAATCCACTATTTTACCTTCCTGGACAATCATGCCCAGCCTATTGAGTTCTGATTTGAATAGATCAAAAAGCTGTTCAGTCAAGTTAGTCTGTGGTTTATCACCAAATTTGACGAAGAACCAAAGTTATTTTCCATTCACATAAAGATCAAAGAATTAGTATCTTTTAGCGGTCTTGGCCTGAGTTAAGACTGTTTCAAGATAACTCTTTATTAATTCTTGCGGTGTGGAACTGTCTATAAAATAATGATTTGTTAACTGCCCATCGTGGTAGAGACAAAAGAAGGGTTTGTCAGGCAATTTGTCAGTTGTAAGAATATTTTTCCCCCAAAAAACTGCAATTTTATTAAGCCTGAAATCTTTCATGACCTTTCTAAATTGTCTCATATTATCTTGTTCAGAGATAACAACAAGATTTCGCAGGGACCCAGTTTCCTGGATCTCTTGGATTGTTGTAAGTCCATGTAAAAAACATTTGTAACAGGATTTGGAATCATAGTAGAAAACAACATCGCCACTATTTATAAAACTCTTAAGGGTTTGATGGTTAAAGTCTTGGTCCATTATCGTTGAATTCCATTCAAAGGAAATGCTATTGTACACGATATCATATCTTTGTTTCAAGTTCAGGTTGTCCAAAAGAGAACTGGTAATCCTCTTGTCATGTTTTGGTATATTTGAGTATTTGCTAATAATGAAAATATTGGCCACAAATGATAATAGCAATAATATTGAAATTGTCCAAAAACCCTTTCGATAATCATTGTTCATTTAGAGCTCCTTAAAGTTACGATTACTAAAATAGGATTGTCATCAACCTTCACTTTGTTTTTAACCTCATTGAAATTTGATCTGATCCTAAAAGATGATTCACAATGTTTTATGAACTCCACAAAATCTATGGGTTCAACAATAAAGAATATGTTCTGATCATGCCCTCCTGCCAAGTTACCAATAATTGGATTGTGGTTTGACTGTAATAAATTGTGATACTCGAATTTCCAGGATTGTAAGTTCCTTTTGTTGACAAAGCCAAAGAAATACTTTCCCTGTCCTGAGTAATCAAATACAAGCCAATCACTTGTTTCGACGAAATAGTGATTGATAAAATACTTATGCGAAGAAACTGCGTACGAAGGGACTTGGCTTATTTTTGAAATATTTAGTTGGGATCTTATTAGTCGGTTTTTCCCAAAATCAATGCAGTATTTTGGGAAAAGACCTTTTTCGGATAAGTAGAAAATCGTATCATTAAACGGGACCCTTGCAATGACAGTGTCTCGATAATAGTAGAAAATGGAATTTACCCCCATACCGTGCATCTTCCAGGGGTCATTATAAAAGTGATTCAAAAGTCTGTCATTCTTATCCGTTAAGAAGAAATAGTCTTTAACAACCTCACTGCCAGCATAAAATGAAGAACTGCCTGAATAGTACGCCTTATTGCCTGATCCAGTGAGACACATATCCTGGCTCGGGAAAGTTGTTTTCTTTTCCGAAACACGATTACCGTTGTTTTTAAAGACAAGTTCTTTGCGCGACGAGCCATCATGTAAAATGACTAAATTGTTTTTCCTGTCAAGGCAAAAAGACGATAGTCTTGATATCTCAAATGGTCCTTTCCCTTTTTTACTAAATGAAATTAATGGAACCCCCTGATTATTATAGCTGAATAGAGAGTTATTGTTGCGATCATAAATGAAATAGTTATTGTCTGACTGATCAACCTTTGTGACTCTGCCAATAAAGAAACCTTCTTTTGATTGAAGAGGCACATAGCGTATTTCCTCAATAATTTCGGAGAGATCATTATTGATCTCTTCATTTAAAGTATAGGTTATAATTCTTTCTTGTGAATAGGTATTGGACAGACACTGATAAGCGAATAGTAATAGGATGCAAGAAATCTTTTCCATAAGGAGGTTTTAAATGGTAGGGGATGGTAAAAGACATCCCCTACTTGTTTTGTTACTAAGAAGGATCCGAACAGGGTACATCATGGTGTGGCACGCTGCATTCATCGCTGCAATCGCAACCTTCTGTACTGGTACCAGGATCACAGCCTTCAACTTCCATACATAGTTTAAACAATACACCACCATTATGAATCTCAGTATAAAGGTGGCAGCATGGGTATACTATTTCGTTCAGCCTGTTTTCGCAATCGCAACCGACAGGGGGAGCAGGTACCAGTGAAGAAATACTTGAGGAAAATGCCTGAAGTGAATTTGCTGTTTGAAAACACAATCCGAGGAATCCCCCAATAAGAATGATGGTAATTAATTTTGTTTTCATCGTACTAAAAATTATTGATTTAAAGGTACGGTAACCTTTCGAACAGTTTGTCAGAAAGTTTGCGAAATTTGTATACCAAGGGATGAATTGTAACACACAGAAAAACAGACGAATACCCCCCTCCCTGGAATTGTTGTCAGAAAGTTTACTAAACCTAAATATGAAGGATGTTGATTTGGAGGAAAAGGTTTAACTTCAACTCATAAACCAAAAGCCAAAACAATGAAAGACAGACCAGATCCTGAAAGATGTTGTGAGATCTTGACAGAACTACTGGTCCTGCTTCCGGAAAAGCAGGGTTTATCCTTGAAGGAAGCCAGCCAGAGAACTCATATTGACCTTTACAAATGCCGCTCAAAAGGGAACATGCCTTTAACACTGAGTTTATGCAAATACGGGGAAGCACTCCAGGTTGATGCAGACTGGATTCTCAGATTTGCTTGCCTGATTAATAAGAAGAAACTATCCAAGGAGCATGCTGTTACGATTCTTGCTAACTGGGTGGATTACAAGCATCGTTTTAACAACGCTATCAGTATCGTATTAAGCGAATTGGCCGAAGAGTTCGGCAGGGAGAATGTATCCAACTTATTGACTAAAGTTTCCCATATCTAATGTGAGGAGAATTTATGAATAAAAAAAAGGCAGCATGTTTTGGTAATTGCAAGATAATGAGTATCTTAATGTTGCAAAACAAAACAAAAACCACATGCTACCAAGTAAAAGTAACAAATTTTTCTCTGAGATCAGTGACCTTTTGACTTCGAGTGAAAAAGGAATCACAAGAATCATCAAACTGTACCGGAAGTTGGATCTGCACAAAATAAAAATAGGACACCAGGATTACCCACAAGCTTCTTACAGGCGTTGTGATCTGCTGCTCTGCCTGTATACTGCAGAAGCTGTTGCCAAGTTCAAAGGATACTCTGTAAAGTTCTTCTTTTGTAAAAACAGCAGAAAAGGGAAATGGCATGTGTTGGTTACCACCAACACCCGTATTGGGGTGGTAAAGGCTTATCGAACCTACTCCATCAGCTGGTCGATTGAAGTCTTTTTCAAAGAGGCCAAACGCTTTGATTCCTACGAAACACTTGGAATCCTCTTTCGTCAAGCAGGCCAACAAGTAACAGAGCTGACTATTTATAACCGCATTTGGCAATTTATTCTGGACCTGTTAAGATTACTGGCTGAACTAATAGATGGAGATTTTAATGAGCTGGTCTTTAATGTTATAAAGCAGCAACCGGAAGACAATAGACTGTTAAAACTAATGGAGAAGCAAAAATTGCGAAAACTTGTCGCCTAGACATGGGAAACTTTAGATGATAAGAACCCCATGGATTATTTTAATGTGGGTTTGGATTACAGAATCAATGACGGCGTTGTTGGTGACTTTCTCAATATTAGTATTAATAGCAAATTCGTCTATTTTAATGCGTTGATGGCCAATTCCTCATTTTTCTGCTTTGTAAAGAAACAAAGCGGAGAGAAGCTAATTGGTAACGCGATTTTTAACGACCTCGTAGGGGCACCAGGATTGAATTTTGTTGGCAGTTCTGGTGATTGTCTTTATTTTACGGATTCTCGTAACGATATTCCGACTAAGGAGAACTGGCGAAAATTGTACCAGGGTATTCACAAAACTGATCCTGATAAAACCCTGATTGACAAATACGAACAGATCGCTCCTTTGGCAGGACGACCTAGTGAAAGACTACTCATCCAGGTGAAAATATGAAATTAAGAAGACTTCTGTTCTCATT
>JALOBM010000133.1 GCA_023228285.1 Candidatus Cloacimonadota bacterium
TCTTGTTGATACCCACCCGTTTTTGTTTAAAAAGCACCGGACCGGGAGAGTCGAGTTTGATCATAAGCATCAACACAATAAACACAGGACTCAGAACTATTAGCCCGCATGTTGAAAGAAATAAATCGATTAAACGTTTTATAAAGTTTCTATACAAGGTTTATACCCCTTTGATGTTATGGCTAGCAATTCAATTGGTAGTCTGTTGCGAATCTATTGCAAATCAGTTGTTTAGGACCCAAAACCAAGCCGCTGGATTCGGGAACGACGGGAAGTGATACTTGGTCCAAACAATTGATTCGCCATTGATTACCCACTGACTCCCTATCGATTTCCGCGGCACGATTCTTGCCGCTGCCCCTCACAACTTCTTGCCAGTACCCTAATTGCCTATTGCTTGCCATAGTTTTATTGCCTACTGCTTGCAAAGGTCCTTACTGTCCATTGCTTGCCAAAGCAAATATTTCAGCCTTTAACGCATCTTCTGAAATATTTGCTTCCGCCGAGTCTGCCAAAAGCCTTTCGACTCTGGGAAGCAGCGATTCCTTCTCCGGGGAGAACTTGCTCAGATATATCTTCTCGCTGGACGTTGTACCTACGTGGTCCGGATCGTAGAAGAGTTCTTCGTAGAGCTTTTCTCCCGGGCGGATACCTGTGAATTCTATCTTGATGTCCCTGTATGGTTCATGACCGTGGAGCCTTATGAGGGTCTCGGCCATTTGCGCTATGTTTACGGGTTCTCCCATATCAAGGACGAAGAGCTCTCCGCCTTTTCCCATGGTTCCGGCCTGAAGGACAAGGCTTACCGCTTCGGGGATGAGCATGAAATAGCGTTTCATGTCCTTGTGTGTGACTGTAACAGGACCACCCCGTTCTATCTGCTGCTCGAACTTCGGAATAACACTGCCACGGCTTCCAAGAACGTTTCCAAAACGCACCGCCATGTAGGATGTGTTGGGATATTTTTCCTGAACATAGAAGAGCATCCGCTCGGCTATCCTTTTTGTTGCTCCCATTATACTAGAGGGGTGGACCGCCTTGTCCGTTGATATCATTACCATTCTCTCCACCTGGTATTTGCCTGCCATTTCCGCAAGTGTCCTTGTCCCGAAAGAATTGACGCGAAGGGCCTCCCTTGGGTTATCTTCCATCAGCGGTACATGCTTGTGGGCAGCGGCGTGGAAGACAAGGTGCGGCATGTGTTTTTTGAATATCGATTCAAGGGTGACCTTATCCGCTATGTCAGCGATTATCGGTACAATAGGCACTTTGTTGCCGGACTGGCTGAATGATTCAAGCAGGTTATAGATGGACTGCTCTCCGTGACCGAGTACAAGCAGCTCAGAAGGTCCTTTTGCAGCGACCTGCCTGCATATCTCTGATCCTATCGATCCGCCGGCGCCTGTAACAAGGACGCGTTTGTCCCTGATAAGGTTTTCTATCTCCGGGTTGTCCAGTTTGACTGGCTCCCTGCGCAGGAGGTCTTCAAGTTTAACAGAACGGAGTAGTTTGACGCTTACGTTTCCGTCTGCAATGTCCAGAAGGCTGGGCAGTATCCTGACTTCTATATTTAGGCCATCCATTGCTCCTATAAATTCCTTTATCTTATGGCCCGGCGCGGAGGGAATGGCTATCAATGCTACCGTAACATTCTTTTCTATGACTATCTTGCGGATATCTTCTGTTGTTCCAAGCACCTTAAGTGATGCCAGCAACATGTTATTCAATTCGGGTTTATCGTCGACAAAGCCAATCGGTTTAAGATCCGTGTCGTTTCTGATAAGGTCCCTTGCAAGCATTGTGGCCGCCTCTCCCGCACCGATAATAAGTGCCCGCTTTTGTTCGCATGTTCTTAAGGAGCGTGTCACGAATGCAAGCTTCCAGAAAGCTCGAGTCGTTGTAAGGAAGAAGAGACCGAGGATAATAAGTATAGAGAGGGAAGATCTGGGGATCCTCAATTCATCGCTTATCTTGAAGAGGACCAGGAAGATGGCTGTGCCTACAACATACCATCTTAGCAGGATCGTATATTCTTCTACGCTCGCTCTGGGCCACACGACTTTGTAAACCCCACCCCAAATGAGGGGGATAAGAATACAGGCGGAGAAGATGAAAATAGTCTGAACAAGTTCTCCGGCGTAGCCCATTTCAATAAAGAAAGTGAGCCTGAGGGCGTATCCGAAGTAGACCGCGAGGGCAAGTGAAATAAAGTCAAGGAAGAGCACATATCTCCTCCTTGACGCAACTTTAAGATAAATAGACAAAAGAGCCTTGATGAGTCTGTTATCTTTTTGCAGCATCGCGCAGATCTCCTGTCTTTAGTTAGCTCTTTCTCTTTTAAAACCTGCCAGTTCTTTTAGGCGTTTCACCTTCTGTGCTGTCTCGGGATCGGAGGAAGAGACACGCAGGAAGTGGATGATAAAGGCAAATGTGAGACCTACAAAAAGCCCGAGTATTCCGGAAAGGGCGGCTATTTTGCCTCTCCTCTCGGAAGAGGCTGGTCGGGAAGTGTCGGCGGGGATACAAGCTGTACGACCATAGGGGCGCTCTTTCTGTAAACAGATCCTTCTTCATAAAGGGAAAGCAGGGAGAGCGTCTTTAAAAGCTGATCGATGTCTTTATGGACAACTCCGTTGGCGGTATCCTGTTTGAACTCCTCGATCTTCTCTATGTTCTTCTCAATCTCAGACTGTATGTAGGTGTCCTTTTGCCCAGAGATCGTCATGCCCATTTCCTGCAATATTTCCAGTTAAGAATCATAAAGAGACTTAGCAACTGTCAATGCCTTTTCGGGAGAGCTGTTTTTAACTTTTACAGTTACTATCCCGCTTTTGGCATCAACATTCGGCTCAATAGAATCTGAGAGAGATTTGCGAGCCTGCACACGTGTCTTTGCTGTTCCATCCTCGTTTTTGAGCAGGTCATTCTGGTCAATCACAGAGTCAAGAACGGAATCGCTTGTCAATATCCCTGATATCAGGTTGCCTGAAACATAAATATTAAAGTCGCCTGTTTTAGGACTATTTTGAGTTATCGCTGCGATCTGCATCGAACTTGCATATTCAGGTTTGTTTAAAAATAAAGCATATCCCAATCCGGCAATAAGACATACCAGAATGCATGAAATTATTATTTTTTTACCCTCGGCGATTATCAGGAGAATGTCTAAAAGAGATATGTCCGTCTCATCTTCTTCGTAATAGGGGATCTCATATTTTCTTTCGTCCAAAACAATGACCTCCGAAACATTGCAAATTTATTATTAACTCATGTACAAATCAACATAATATTCAAAAAATATTTTATATATTATTCTCATAATATCTGTAAATGATTAGTAATTTTAGCACAATATTAGGCATTATTCTTTATGAACAATGCATAAGAAACATAAATATCAATGGGATGCACAAGCACATGAATATTTAGTGGTTCAATTTTGTTGAAAGCAATTTTTACATTTTGAACTTAAATAAATTCTTTGCGTAACTTTAATAAACAAAAAGTCCCAGGACATATGACCCGGGCTTTGCATTTATAAATATTCTGTTTTTATAAGAATGGTGGAGCTGAGGCGATTTGAACGCCCGACCCCTTCCGTGCGAGGGAAGTGCTCTCCCGCTGAGCTACAGCCCCACTCTAAGTACTGCGGCGTGTTGCGTGACGCGCCAAGCTGCGACAAATTCAGTCGCGTGAAACTGCCGGACTCAGTCCGGCGTGAAGCGATGGCTAATCGGTTGTAAAAGCAGCTGAGCAGTGGCTGAGCTGTTGTTTTCAAACCGGGCAGATCAAAACCTGGTACATAGTGCAAAAATACGACACGGGAGTAATTCTATCACGTTGGTTTATGTTGTCAACCAGATATGCCAGAGGATGCCGGCGGGGAATTGCCGGACTTTGTCCGACGGAGAATTCGCGGCATCTGGCTGCAAATTCTCCGCAGAACAATACGGTATGGCTATACCGTTATTGTTCTGCTCTCTACATAAAATCTTTTTTCATCAGCATGCCCTATCGAGAAGGTCTTTCTGGGCAGTACTCCGCCTGCGGCTATGCCGGGAAAGAGGCTGCTTTTGTCTATCGACTTGAGCAGGATACCTGTGGCTTTTTTCTTTTTTACAAGGTCCATTACATGGTTCTCGCCGTGGATGTAATCAAGCTTTTCCGGGTCGTTCTTCGTAAGTTCATCTAGGAAGCGCT
>JALOBM010000044.1 GCA_023228285.1 Candidatus Cloacimonadota bacterium
GCTACGATCGGGTTCCGTTCGCCGATTACTAAGCCGTACCAGAGGCAGAGCTTACAAGAACGTTATTGAAGCAAAGAGGTCCAAGAGGGGCATCTCCAGAATAAAATATTGCCAGATGCACAGTTGCGACTATTATATGACTATCGCAAGCATTCCAGGCAGTTTATCCGGAAGTCAAGAATAAAAATGTGCTGCCAAGGACACCAACAGGTAAAAAGATGGAATCTCATATCAGGAAAATAATCGACAAAGCAATCTTCGGTTATGCTTATCACGAGATCTTGCTGGACAAATCCGGCAAGCCCTGTGATTATAGGTTTATAGAAACCAATGAAGCCTTTGGCGAGCTTACCGGTTTGGATCACAAGAAAATAATCGGTAAGACTCTAAAAGAAGTACTACCCAAAAGTTCTGAAGACGATTTTGACTGGATCGGTTTTTACGGGAATGTGGCAGAACAAGGGGGCAGTCATATGGTGGATGCGGAATCCAAGCCACTTGGCAAGAGCTTTCGCATTCAAGCAATCTCATTTGAGAAAGGCTATTTTGCCACCCTCTTCTTCGATGTGTCTCTCTACAAAAAGATCGAAATGGAGTTGGGTGCAAACGAAGAGCGAATGCGTTTGCTGGTGAACAATTCCAACAACTGGGTAGTAGTCCTGGATAAAGATCTGCAGATAAAATACTCCACTGCTTTGGGGTCAAAAATCCTCGGTATAGACGAAAAAGAAATCTACAATCTATTTGTATATTCCGTAGTCCACCCGGACGATGTAGCAAAAGTACAGGACACAATACAATGGGTATTTGAACATCCAGCAGAATTGGCCACTCTGGAGTTACGAGTATATAACTCCAAACATGAAGTAATTTGGTTGGAAGTATTTGCTTTCAATATGTTGCAATCCTCCGCAATCGAGGGATTGATAGTTCACGCACGGGATATCAGTATCCGCAAAGCTGCAGAAGAAGCGTTGGTGCAAAGCGAAAACAAATTTCGTTATTTGACTGATAATCTTACCGACATGATCTTCATGACTGATAAGGAACTAAATACCATCTATGTAAGCCCTTCCGTGGAAGCGATGTTGGGGGAAAGCCCGGAAGAGCATCTGTCACGCAGCATGGAAGACAAACATCCCCCAGAATCTCTGGCTGTGATGCAGGAAGCATTAGCCGAAGAAATGCAAAAAGATACCGAACCAAATGCAAATCTGAATAGATCCAGAATGATAGAGATTCAGGAATACAAGAAAGATGGCAGCCTCATAGATATTGCCATGCATGTAACAATGATTAGGGATAAAGACGGTAACTTCAATGGCTTGCATGGAGTTACACGGGATATTACTTTCCAAAAGCACACTGAACGGGAGCTAAAAGAGAAAAACGCTTACATCGAATCACTGCTGGATTCTATCCCTGATCCGATCTTTGTATTAGACAAAACTGGCCGCCTGATTGACAGAAAAACTGGATCTGCGGACAATTCGTTCCTCACGAAAGCAGAAGCCCCCAATCAGAATCTTTGGGACATCTTCCCGAAAGTTTTGGCGGACAATATATTGGACGCCATACAAATTGCCTTGGACCGAAATGAGACCATTCCCTTTTCCTTTCGATTGGAAATGAATGGAGAACACAGGTATTTTGAAGCCCGTATCAGCCCCATGGAAAATGAACGGGTGATCTCCTCAGTGAGAGACGTGACAGATCATAGCAAAGCTGTGATGGCAATTCAGCAACAAACCAGATTTCAAAAAATGATTGCAGATATCTCGACTGCATTTGTGAATAGCAAGTCCTTGGAACTGGATACCATCCTGGACGAGAGCCTGAAAATGGTAGGAGAATTCTTTGGAGTGCAGCGAGCATATATATATCGATATTTTGACGACTATTCCAGTATGTTCAACACAAACGAATGGCACTCACGAGGTAGAGGCAGAATTCAGGATAAACGTCCCGTGTATCATAGCGCCTCAATTCCCTGGTGGAGCAAACAGATTACTAGCGGACAAATAATAAAGATTGAGAATCTGGAAGAGCTGTTGCCTCATGCTAAAACCGAGTATCGGGTACTGAAGAGCCAAAATATCAAATCCATTTTGTGCATACCAATTCAAAGTGGCTCCAAGGTTATGGGCTATTTCGGATTTGATAGCCTGATAGAGCCCAGAGTATATAGCGAATCTGAAGTAGATAACCTGCTGGTAGTGGCAAACCTGCTGGCAGAAGTGTTGTTAAAACACGATCGTGAAAAACAAATGCGCAAACAGGCCAAACTGCAGGAAATCTTCATCCCCATGGCCATGAAGTATGTAAATCTGAATTCCGAAGATCTGGAGAATGCGATACGGCAATCTCTGGCTGAACTGGCTACTTTTTCCAATGCTGATCTAGCCTTTATATATGATTACGATTGGGATAGCATGGTCTGTATAAACGGAAATGAATGGACTGCTCAAGGCATAGATACTGAGGCCCAATTACGCAGAATAATCCCAATGGATTTACTTGGTCCCTGGGTGGAAATGCATCGTAGAGGTGAGACGGTTATCATAGATGACGCCCTCACAGCCGATGTTCCCAAGCAACTGCGAGAGTTCATGGTCACGCAGAGAGTGAAAAGCATGATAACCTTGCCTATAATGAATATGGGTATGTGCCAGGGTTTTGTGGGTTTCAATTACATAAGGAAAACCCATCGCTTTACCAAGACCGACAGCATGTTGCTTTCACTTTTTGCCCAACTTTTGGTCAATGTACGCAATCGTAGAGATCTAGAGCGCAGACTCATTCAGGAAAAAGTGCGAGCAGAGAATGCCAGTAAAGCTAAAAGTGAGTTTTTGGCCAATATGAGTCACGAAATCCGCACTCCCCTTAATGGAGTAATCGGCTTTACTGAATTGCTGCAAAACTCGGCTTTGGACAATGCTCAGCAGCAATATGCCCAAAACATCATCAATTCCAGCTACAACCTCTTGGGCATCATTAATGATATTCTGGACTTTTCCAAAATTGAAGCGGGAAAACTGGATCTGTCTCCCACACGTACAGACCTTATTGAACTGGTAGAACAGGCTGCAGACATCATCAAGTTGAGAACCAGCAAGAAAGACCTGGAGTTTTTGCTGGATATCAGCCCAGACATTCCCAGATTTGCCATAATCGATCCTTTAAGACTGAATCAAATCCTGATAAATCTTCTTTCAAATGCAGAAAAGTTTACCGAAGAAGGTGAGATAGAGCTGAGTGTGCGGTATGAAATGACCGACGCTGATCATACAGATATCACATTCACAGTACGCGACACGGGCATTGGTATCAATGAAAGTATGCAGAAAAAGCTGTTTCGCGCTTTCTCGCAATTGGATTCATCCACTACCAGAAAGTATGGTGGCACCGGACTGGGATTGGTGATATCAAACCATCTGGCCACCTTGATGAATAGCCATATTAATATCTCCAGCATACCCGACCAAGGTTCTGAATTTAGCTTTACGATCAATTGCAGAGTTGAAGGAAAGAGGTATTGCGATCACGAACTGGAACTCACGAAAACAGTGATGGTGGTAGATGATAATGCATCCTGCCGCAGAATCATCAAGCAATGCCTTACTTACTGGAAAATTGATGTCCTGGAGTGCGGCAGCGCCCAGGAAGCATTGGAGATGCTGCAAAACGTCAGCGCTCCTGATGTTATCTTTGTTGATTATGATATGCCGGAAATGAATGGATTGGACCTTATCCGAAGAGTTCAGAACGAAACCTTGAAGATAAGCCAGACAACTCCAGTGGTGCTGATGCATAGTTCCGATGAGAATCCCGCTCTGATATCAGCTTGCCAGGAACTGGGGATAAACTACCGTTTCTTGAAACCGGTGAAAGCTTATGATTTGCATAAGGCTTTGGAAAACATCGAATCCGGAGGCCAAGACTTGACACAGGAAAACATTGAAAGAAAGGATAGATTACCTATGTCTGAAACAGATTTAATCGAAAAACCGTCTATCCTAATCGCTGAAGACAATCAATTGAACATGATTTTGTTGAATGAAATGATCCTCAAGCTTAGTCCCAAAGCCCAGATATGGCATGCTACAGATGGACTGCAAGCTATTGACGGAGTTCGAAAACACAGTCCGGATGTGGTGCTGATGGATGTACAAATGCCAAATCTGGACGGTGTGAGTGCCAGTTTTGAGATCCGTAAGTTCTCCTCGGTGCCCATTATTGCCATTACAGCCGGAGCATTGAAAGAAGAACAGGAGCGATGTCTTGCTGCAGGTATTAATGACTTCCTTACCAAACCGGTTTTGGTGGCAGAACTTGCTGCCACCTTAAGCAAATACCTGTCAAATGAATCTCAGGAGAAAAGTGCTTCGTATCAGACAAAGACAGCAACGGACAATGCTTCTCATTTTGCTAAAGACGCACTCTTGAAAAACATATCCGGAGATTTGGATACTTTTAAGAGTTTGCTTGAGATAGTGGCCACCAGCTTCCCGGATAAGTTTGAAGCTCTAAACCAGGCAATCACCGAAGAAGATAGCAAAGAAGCTCTTAGCATCCTGCATTCGTTAAAGGGATCAGCGAGAAACATGCACTTCGTCCTTCTAGGAGATATGGTGGCTGATTTGGAAAGGGATTATCCCAATCTTGAAGCAGCAGAAGTGCGTGCCCGCTACCAAAATATCATTCAAGAATGGCAGTTTGTGCAGGATCTGATAAAATAAAGCATCCAGGATCCCTGTACGCTCTACCTGAAAGTTATTGAATCAATTTCCGCTATCTTGCAGATTGATGTTTCTACTTTTGAATCCGTAACCCATCACGTCATAGACATCGGTAAGCACCATAAAGGCATCCGGATCAATCTCTTTTACGAGGTCTGTAAGCATGGGCACCTGACGGCGGTTCAGCACACAGAACAGCACATTGATATCGCGTTGGTGAAATCCGCTCATCCCCTTCAGGATGGTTACTCCCCTGTTCAGTTTATCGAAGATCACGCCACGAATCTCATCCGGACTGTTCGAGATGATGTAAACACCTTTCACATAAGGCAAGCCTTCTGAAGCCAGATCCGTGATCTTGGTGGTTACAAACAGGTTGATGTAACCCCAGATGAGCAGTTTCGGATCTTTCAAAAATAGTGATACAGCCAGGATTATGCCCGTTTCCACAATATAGTAGCCTGTACCGATCGAAATATTGGCTTTTTGTTTGATGAAGGCCACCGGGATATCTGTGCCTCCGGTGGATCCTCTGAAGCGGAAAATCAGCCCCAAGCCCAAACCAAGCAGTACCGAGCCGGCTACTGCGGAGAGGAAAATCTCTTCAGGAGGCAACATTGCATATACTACCCTGTCTCCAACCATGTGGGTATAGTGCGCCAAATCTCTGACCAGACCGATTTTGTGGAGCATGGGAAAGCTCAACAGGTCTGTCATTGTCGCAGAAACCAACATACCATATATTGATTTACTGCCAAACGATTTTCCGATGAATACAAAACTGATGACAAACAGAGGTATGTTTATAAGGATCATGCCCACACCGTTGGGTAGCCCAAAAAGCATGTGCAAGATCTGAGATATTCCGCCTACTCCTCCCGGAGCCATATTGTAGGGTAACAGGAACCAAGAGTATCCTATGGCAAAAAACACCGAGGCAAACACTATGCCCAAGTGGTTTATAATCTCTCTCTTAATACGCATTTTGCGCGCATCTTGTTTCGGCATTTCATTCTCCTATTGTTCTTGACGGATAATGCTGTAATTTATAGTTTGTCTCTGTTCAAATAGCGGGGCTCAGAATGAATCCATGCTATGGCATACACAAACATAAAAAAGTATCAAGGAAATATTACATGAAGATCGATATCAGAAAAGACGGACACAAACACAGTCTCATCGAACTGGAAAAGGCAAGGCCAATATCACAGATCATAAAAGGAAGTGGCATCGATCGCAACCAAGTCCTGAGCTATAAAATTAACCATACCGAATATGTCAATGAAGATTATCTTCCTTCCGGAGATACACTGGTCAATTGCGTCACAGTCAATCATCCCGAAGGATACAGGATTTATCAGGATACAGCAATCTTCATCCTCGCTAAAGCCTTACATACTCTTTTGGGGGTAAATCACTCTTTGGTGGCAGAGCATTCAATCGCCGATGGAGTGTTTTGCGAAATCTTCAATTCCGAGAAATTCAGCCGGGATGATGTCCAGCGTCTGAAAGCGGCAATGCACAATATCATCGAAAGTGATCTGCCCATAGATCGAATCGAAGTAAGCAGTTCCGAAGCCATCGATATATTTAGCAGTATGCACCGTAAGGACGTGCTCAGGAATATTAAAAGCCACCATATCGAGACCGTAAGTATCTACAAATGCGGAAAATACTACGATTTCTTCATCCGTCCTCTAGCAGATCGCACCAGCTTTATTACCCATTTCGACATCGAGTATCTGGAACCCGGATTCATCCTGCGCTTCCCCTCCGGTGCAGATATGACTCTGCAAGAGCCCTTTATGCTACCGCAAAAACTGTTTGCCTTGCATCAGGAGCACGACAAATGGCTGGATATTCTGCGTGTCCACAACATATCGGACATCAACAGCCAGATCGACCGCTATGATATATCTCAATTCATCCTGGTGGAAGAAGCTCTGCACGAAAAGAAGATCGCCGAGATGGCGGCAAACATAGTGGAAGACAAAGATATCAAGCTAATCCTGATCGCCGGACCGTCTTCTTCCGGAAAGACTACTTTTGCCAACCGCCTCAGAGTGCAGTTACAGGCCAGCAAAGCAAAGCCATTTGTTATCGGTCTGGATGACTACTTTTTAGATCGCGACCTCACTCCCCGCAAGGAAAGTGGAGATTTTGACTTTGAATCCATACATTCCATCGATCTGGAATATCTGAATATACAATTGACGCAATTGCTGAATGGAGAGCAGATTGAGCTGCCCCATTATGACTTTACGAGAGGTATCAGACGACGCAGCAACAACTTCGTGAAGATGGAGAAGGATAACATCATAATCATGGAGGGAATCCACGGACTGAATGATGACCTTACCTCAGCCATTCCCGAAAGCCGTAAAACCCGCATCTATGTATCGGCCCTGAACCAATTGAACATCGATAATCACAACCGTATTCCCACTACAGATTGCCGCCTCTTGCGAAGAATCATCCGGGATCGCCAATACCGGGGATACTCAGCTGAAGAAACCATCCTCAGATGGCCCGACGTAAGAGAAGGCGAGGAAAAGAACATCTTCCCATATCAGGAGAATGCCAATTATATGTTCAACAGCAGCCTCACCTATGAACTGGGTGTATTGAAGAAACATGCTTGGAACGAACTCCTGAACGTGCCTTCAACCTCATCCGCCTACACAGAGTCACGTCGCCTCCTGCACTTGCTTTCTCACTGCAGGGATATCGACGACGCCCATGTGCCACACAACTCCATAATCCGTGAATTCACAAACGGTTCTGTGTTTAGATACTGATATGCCGAAGATCAATATCCTTTCTGAAGATGTCCGTAATAAAATCGCTGCGGGCGAAGTGATAGAACGCCCGGCTTCTGTAGTAAAAGAGCTGGTGGAAAACAGTATCGATGCCGGAGCGGATACCATCACGGTAATAGTGGAGAATGGGGGGAAAGACCTCATCCAAGTGATCGACAACGGTATGGGCATGGAACCGGATGACGCCATGCTGGCCCTCGAAAGCCACGCCACCAGCAAGATTCGCAATGTTGACGACATCATCCACATTAGTTCTTTGGGCTTCAGAGGAGAAGCTTTGCCTTCTATAGCCGCTGTATCTAACTTCTGTCTGCTTACCAGAAACCGAAATCTGGAAGTTGCCCTCAGAGTGGAGATAAACGACGGTAAACTGAAGGATGTGATCAAGACATCGTCCAATCCGGGAACCACCATCTGGGTAAGAGGGCTGTTCAAGAGCCTGCCCGCCCGCCGTAAATTCCTGCGAACCGATGTAGTGGAACTGCGTCATATCCAGAAGTACTTCCACTATCAGGCAATTATCTATCCCCGGATCAACTTCAAATTGATCGCCGATGGCAAGAAGAAGCTGAATTACATCGCTTCGGAAGACCGTAACAAGCGAATGGCTGAAGTATTCGGTTCGGGCTTTTTCGACGACGACATTATCGAGATAGATTCCGGTGCCGGCGAATACTCCGTGAATGGTTACATCTTTGGTTTGGAAGAGCGTTCCGAGAAGCTTATCGATGCTCAATATGTATTCATCAATGGCAGGTTCATAAACGACAAGACAGTGAAACATAGCATTAAAAGCGCTTATCAACCGTTTATCCAGAAAACCAGGGCTTGGATGAAAGGCAGCACTCCGCCGTACATCTTGTTTATCCAAGTACCCCCTCAGGAGATTGATGTCAATGTCTCTCCTACCAAGAGTGAAGTACGCTTTCGAGAACAGCAAAGGGTGCATTCCCTCATATTTGAGACTCTCACCAGAGCGCTAAGACGTTATGAAGACGACAAGTTTGCTTCCGCACGCAATAAGTTCATCAACATCCCCTTCAGTCAGGAACGTCCCAGCTCCCTAGAGCGGGATATCTTTGTGCAGAATGTACAGGTTCCCCGATATGGAGAATACAAGAAAGAACACGCCGAACTGTTTCAAGATGACCTGTTTAAACATGAAGAGGAGCCTTTACCCCGCTCGATCCCCATCGTGAATCCCGAGAAAGATCGCGATCAGGAACAACAGGAAATTTTCATCGATCAACCTAACGACAGCGTTCCCTATAAGCTATTACTTCAGAATGAAGAGGACTACATCAACCCCTGGCAATTGCATAACACATATATCTTTGTCCAGATAGAAGATGGCTTGGTGATTATCGATCAACATGCCGCTCACGAGCGCATCATCTACGAAAAGCTAATCCATCGCACTGGTGGTGCTCCTGCTGTAAGACAGAAACTGATTGTTCCTCTGGTGATCGACATTCCGCCATATATAGCCAGCGATATCCGGGATCTGGTGGATGCAAATCTGGAGCTGTTGGAAAAGATCGGTTTTATCCTCAAGAAGTTTAGCGGAGATTCCATTGTCATCGAGGAAATCCCCGCAGAATTGGGTGATTTTCAAGGGGGCAAAACCTTCATTGATATCCTGAAACAACTGGAAACAGAAATAGAACTGAACTCCGACTTCAGGGACTCCCTAGCCAAATCCATCGCCTGCAAGGCTGCGATCAAGGCCAACACCAAGCTATCCCGTAAGGAAATGTTATCACTCATAAACAACCTCTTTGCCTGCAGAGTACCATACTTTTGCCCCCATGGACGACCTCTGATCGTAAAGATGACTCTCACGGATTTTGAAAAGAAGTTCAAGCGCCTAGTATGATCATCACCATTGAAGGGCCAACCGCAGCGGGTAAAACGGCATTTGCCATAGAACTCGCGGAAGCCCTGCACACTCAGATCATAAACTGCGATTCGCGTCAGGTATATAGATACATGAACATCGGAACGGCAAAGCCTTCCCCGGAAGAGCTGTCCCGCGTGAAGCATCACCTTGTAAGTATCATTGATCCCAATGAAAGGTACAACGCTGGTTGTTTTGTGAAGGCAGCGGAACAGATTATCGACTCTATGCTTTTAGAGGATAACATCCCCATTATCTGCGGAGGAACCGGCCTGTATATCCGCTCACTTTTGGAAGGCCTCTTTATGCATCCCCCCATCGATCCCCATATCCGGGAAAAGTTGAAGGCAGAGTTGCAGAACGTCGGAGTATCTGCCTTGTATCAGCGATTGCAAGAGGTCGATCCCGAGTTTGCCGGACGCATCAGTGATAAAGATCCGCAAAGAATTCTACGAGGTTTGGAGATATACATCGGGACAGGGATGAACATCACAGAGCACTGGCGGCTCCAGAAGCGGGTACTGAAGTACCACACCCTGCGTATACTGATCTCCCCTATCAGAGCCGTGCTATATGAGCGTATAAACCAAAGAGCGGAGCAAATGCTGAGCTGTGGGTTGCTTTCTGAAATAGAAGCTTTGCTACACAATGGCTACACTTGGCAGGATCCAGGTCTAGCGACTTTAGGCTACAAAGAGTTCAAAGACTTCTTTCAAGGGAAATCTGATCTGGCAGATTGTACCGAATTGGTAGCTCAGCATCATCGTAACTATGCCAAACGGCAACTAACCTGGTATCGAAAATGCAGATTTGATTTGACAATTGGACTACAAAGCTTTAGTTTATCTGATGTCCTCGGGGAGATAGAATCCCGATACATGAGGTACAAAGAGGAAACAGGTGCACATCATAGCCAAGATAGTTAATCACGAGATTACAGATAGTGATATTGCCCGGGAACTCGCTTGGGGTGGGACGAGCAAGCAAGCCCTGAAACGCCTGATAGACCGTTGTCTTTTGCTGGTCAAGGCAGATCAACTAGGCATGAGGGTCACTGATGAGGAGTTTGACATCGCTATGATGGAGCTTCTTGAAGAAGAAGAGCCGTTCGGATTGCCCCCCGGATATTTGCAAAGCATGGACGCTCTGGAGATGGAAACTCTTTTGCGCCGCAACATCTTGATCCGCAAATACCTCTCTACTCTTTACCCTGACGAGCATCCCATCGAAGAAGCAAAGCTGAGGGAACTCTACGACGAGCAGATTCAGAACTTTTATAGCGAAGAGATGGTACGCTGTTCACACATCCTTATCAAGGGTGAAGATGCCTTGCGGCGCATCACTGAAATCCGCTCCAGAATCTTTGGTCCTGCAGAATTCTTCGAAGCCTGCCGCACTTGTAGTGATTGCCCCTCAAACCGTTGTTGTGGTGATTTGGGGTATTTCCCTCGTGGCAAGCTCTTTCCGGAAATCGACGCCGTAGCATTTAGCATGCAGATTGATGAGATCAGCCAGCCATTCGCCAGCCCTGAGGGATATCATATCCTGATGCTTACAGATCGCAAATGCAAAGCTCCCATCCCTTTCGAGGACATTAAATCCAGCCTCACCGCTCAGATTATCCAAATGGAACGCGAATATATATTGATGCGGCATCTGGACGAGCTCTACATAGAATTCAAACCGCAAATCAAGCTGTTTGAAGATGCCGTCCAATAGTCTATCCCGCTTATTTGGCATCACTACTTTTGGAGAATCTCACGGTCCCGCCATCGGTATACTTTTCGATAGCCCGATAGCAAATCAAGAGCTTCCTTTTGACAGAATCCGCGAAGCTCTACTACGCAGAGCACCCAAAGGGAATGCTTCAACCACCCGCATAGAAACCGATGAGATTGAGATCCTCAGCGGTGTATTCAATGGCAAAACCACCGGCACTCCCCTCTGTATCCTGATCCACAATAAAGATGCCCGCAGCATCGATTATGAGCCATTCAAAGACCTTATCCGCCCCGGATATGCAGACTATTCATGGCTGCAGAAATATCATATATTCGACTACCGCGGTGGCGGTAGAACATCCGGCAGAGAAACCGTAGCCAGAGTACTGGCTGCTGAACTGCTCCGCCATGTGTTACCCGACATTTCGATTGAGACAACCACTCTCCAAATTGGTAGCATAAAGGCTTCTCTGAATGGAACTTGCCCGGAAAATGCATTTCACTGGCCGGATCAGGAAAGTTATCCCCAGCTTATGCAATTTCTGGAGCAGACAAAGCTGGAAGGTGACAGCCTGGGCGGAATCGTCCGCGTTGTTGCCCGAAATGTCCCCGCCGGACTGGGAGACCCGATCTACGAAAAGCTCTCGGCAAACATAGCAAAAGCGATGTTCAGCATTGGAACAGTGCGAGGTGTGCTCTTTGGAGATGGTCTGGATCTCGCTGTAATGCCCGGTTCACAGTGTAACGACCGCTTTATTCAGGGTAAATGCGTCAGCAATCATCATGGCGGCATCCTCGGTGGCGTCAGCACCGGTGCAGAGATCAGTTTCGATGTAGTATTGCGCCCGGTTTCATCGATATCCGAAGAGCAGGAAACCATAGATCATCTGGGACGCCAAAGCACCATCAAACTATGCGGCAGGCACGATCACTGCCACATCCCGCGGGTAATCCCGGTTATCGAAGCCATGCTTACCATCTGCCTGGCAGATGCAGTTCAGTACCAAAGACTAATCTCCGCTACACAAGACTTGGCAGGGTATCGCGAAGCCTTGGATAAACTGGACGAAGATCTCCTGATTCTTCTAAAGAGACGCCGGGAGATTGTAAAGCAGGTAAAACAGTTCAAAAAAGGACATAATCTAGCCCCGAAGGATTATGCGAGGGAACGTGAAATCATCGATAAAGCTCTGTGCTGGGCCAAAGAGCTGGATCTCGATCCAGACTTGGTGTTGCAGATAGTAAATTTGAACCTGAAGGTAAGTGCAAAATGATAATCGAAAGCATAGCCTACCACCCTCACAAGCTACAGAAAAAGCCCAAGAATGACTTCTTTGTGGAGTATCGGCTGGATCTGTATCCGCATCCGGAAGAAGCGGATTTCTCCGTCTTTCACGAGAACAATATCCTTTGTTGTAAGAATGATCCACTAGATCCGGAATTGCTTAAACTGATGATGTCTTCTAAAGCGATGATAGATCTGGATGTAAAGCAATTAGAGGCATTTCCGGATACAGTTGATCCATCGCGACTGATCCTGTCCATGCATCTGGATCATTATGACCGAGACGCCATCTTGAGCTTTTTGAAGCATCCTCAGGCAGCCATATATTACAAATTGGTGTTTGAGGCCGATACTCTCCAAGAATTGATCGATACAGCCGCAATGATTGCCGAGCATCAGGACCGTGAAATCATCTTCAACGCAAGCGGCAAATGGGCACTATTCCAACGCTCCTTTTTCCTTTACTTCAATTCTGTAGGCTTTTACGAAGCTTTGGAGGAACCACTGTATGCCGGACAACCCACACACAAAGATCTGGTTTATACGGTAGATGCCGTTTATGGAAAAGATTCAGCAGCACTATTGATTCTGGGCAACGACAAAGTATCACAGAGCGGTTCGGTGATACATGGCAATCCCCTGTTGACAAAAATGAATTTTAACGCTGCATACATCCCGATACCCGCCAACGACCTGGAAGAAGCCCTGCAAGCAATGGATTTCGTAGCTACCAGAGTCCCCTTATTGGGAATGGCGATCACCAATCCATTCAAACACATTATGGCAGAGTATTTTAAAACCGGAAAGGACGTTATCAACTCCATCCAGTTTTCCAAGCAAAAGCACGCAAACAATTACTACCATCAAGAGCTCGACATCTATGTTTATCCCATTAATAGCGATCTTATCGCTTTGAAAGAATCTATGCGGGAGCTCAAGATACTCAAGGATCACAATATCCTGATCTACGGCAGCGGAGATTGCGCCAGATTGTTTGGCAAACGACTATTGCAAATGGGCTATCAGAACATCCAGATTATGGGACGTAACAAGAAAACTGTGGAAGAATTGCAACAGTCTCTAGGAATAAAAGATGATGCTTACCCAGAGTACCACCTGCTGATCAACGCCAGCGGACTGGGACAGGATGCCGATGACGATATCTCTGTGTTACCGCCATTTAAGGCGCTCATCAATCTCCCTCTCCCTCAGCCGGAATCGCTGGTGGAAGACTACGCTAAACAGAATTCCATCCCTCATATCAGGTCTACTCAGTTTTGGGCCAAACAGTTTGTCAGCCAATTACAATGCTTTACTTATCAGGATTCTGTTAATTCTGTTGACAGATTTGAATAGTACAAAATAATCACTTTTGTTTAGGAAGCAGTTTGAAATATACTACTATAGGAGTAGACTATGAAACGTGCGTTTCTCCCATTTATGCTTTTAAGCATCCTGCTGGCAAGTACGTCAGCTTTCGCACAGAATCCAGCCAATTCAATTGCAAATGCAGACTATATGCAACTAGGCTGGCAGGAATTTCCCATCGCTGGTATTGACAACCTTTTTATCCCCTATTCCAATCCATCGCTTTTGGGAACCGGCAATGCCAATGGCATCGGCTTAGTTCATCTTGCCGACAAGGAGCGTTTTCAGAAACGATATTGGTTGATGCTGAACGGCGATAACCTGGCATATACCTACGAGCGTGATCACGGAAAGAATTACCATTTACTGGCTACGGGCTTTGAAGCCTTGCCTGCTTACATCCTTCCCAACCTCTATCTGGGAACGAACTATCGCTTTGCAGATGGTGGATTCGAAGATGGTGTCTTCCGCTCCGGAATCACTTATCGTCCCCACGATTCCAGTTCTTTGGCTTTTACTCTGGAAAACCCCATGCACGACAGACCCTTTTATAGAGCAGGTGTGGCGGTACGTCCTTTGGTGTTTGTGGATCAGATGGCCGATTACCGTCTGGAACTCTCTGCCGACATAAACTACTCGTATATGGAAACAGAGGGTTACAAGATAAAGAAACCAATTCTGGGCATCAATACTCAGGTTTTGGACGGAGTAAAACTGGGCGCCACCTACAATCTGGAAGAAGAAACCGCACTGCTCTCCTTTAGCCTGGGCTTGGGCAAGAGCGAAGTAGGTTCCATGGTTCGCGCCAAGGAACACGACAACTATGGTTATGCCTATGCCTTCCTCAGCGAAGAGAGCTTTAAGCCCTTCCTCGGCTTGAAGACATCGAAATGGTACCAGATGAAGGCTCGCAATTCTGTAGTAACCTACAAGGCTCCGAAGTATAAGATTGGCCCCATCAAAATCTACGATAAAAACACTCAAGGCTTCGAAGATATAGCCGCATCCCTAAAGAAAGCCCAGGAAGATCCCACCATCTCCGGCATTCTACTGATAAATCCCTCTTATGCTACCTCATTTGGGCTGCAACAGGAATTGGTCGGCCTTTTCCAAGATTTCAGGGCTAGTGGTAAAAAGGTTGGCGTGTATTACGACAACATCTCCAATGGCGGATACATCTTCGCTTCTGCCATTGCGGACAAGATTTACTTGAATCCCATGGGAAGTCTGGACCTCCGTGGTCTATCCATCAGCAGTCCGTATCTGAAAGACGCTCTGAACAGCCTTGGTATCGAGGCAATCAATTTCCGCAGTCACAAATACAAAAATGCCGGAAATATGTTCAGCGAGAACAACATGACCGATGCCGAGCGTGAAGTATATGAATCCCTCTTACAAAACATCTACGACCAAATGCTGACCCAAATCAACCTCGGCAGAGGAGATAAGCTGCAAAAACCGGTTCAGACTTTGGTGGACGAAGGTCCTTACTTCATCCCGCAGGATGCTCTGGACGCTGGTTTGATCGACGGCATCATCTATCAGGATGAGCTAACCAACACTCTGAAACAAGATTTTGGCTTCTCAACCAAGGATACAGACTTGGCGGATTACCGTTCCTACGATTGGAGCAAACCCAAGGAGAACCTCATTGCGGTGATTTACGCGAGCGGAAACATCGTGATGGGTAAGGGCATACCCGGTCAGAAGATCGCTCATGAAAGCACGGTCGATCTGATTCGCAAAGCTAGACACAACAATATGTACAAAGGGATCATCCTGCGTGTGGATAGCGGTGGCGGCTCTGCTCAGGCTTCCGATATAATCCTGCGTGAACTCAGTTTGGCTCAAAGCGAGAACAAGAAGCCTGTGGTTGTTTCCATGGCGGGCGTAGCGGCCAGCGGCGGGTATTATATATCAGCCAAGGCAGATCGCATCATAGCAGACCCAGCCACTCTCACCGGCTCCATCGGAGTTATCGGCCTGGCCTTCAATGCCACCGAGATGTTCAAAAAGATTAAAGTAAATTGGGGCACTGTGAAAATGGGTGAAAATGCCGATATGGGCTCGATGTACAGACCTTGGACTAAAGCCGAGAAAGACATGCTTGAAAGCTACATTGAGCACACTTATGAAGACTTCGTAAGTAAAGTAGATGCTGGCAGGAAGAACCTAAGTTATGAAGAAGTGCATGCCTTGGCTCAAGGCCGGGTTTGGACTGGCGAACAAGCCAAGAAAAACGGCTTGATCGATGATTTGGGTGGACTTGATGTAGCAATGGACCACATGCGTGAAGTGAGCAACATCTCCGGCGCTATCCGCTTGGTGGATGCAACTAGCTCCCGTGAGGGTATCAATGTGCAGTTTGATAGCAAACCTCTGATGAGTATCTTGGGGATGGATACATTGGAGACTATTAGCGAAGACTACATAAAGGTATTTGAACTGTGGCAGGATTTTGCCGGAGAAGATGCACTGATGCTTAGCCCCATAAACCCAGAAGAACAACAATTCTAATTCACCATATACGAGAGGCTGGAAATATCTTCCAGCCTCTTTTCTATCTACTTCTCTTGTTTCCTACTGCTTCCCACTTCGAAATCAGATCTTTGCGATCCTTTTCCAAATCTGTCTTTACCTGTGCCCAATCCGAGAAATGGTACTGACGGCATACTTCAATGTATTCCCGCTTATCAAGATGAATGGTAAATCCAATCTTGCTCAACGAGATCGTGTCAGTGTCCTTGCCAAAATCCCGAATAGATGAGATTCGCACTATCCGGGATAAATCGACTGACTGTCCATCTGGTAGGATGTAAAGCATAGTTGACTCCCAGATTATATAGATAGATACAATATAATTCTACTGCCAATATCACACAAGTTTTTTTTCCATTTATGTGGTAAATATTACCACACTGGCAGATAGCTCTCTTTCGTGGATATTATCACGTATATCAATAAGTTACGCTTGTATGCCATCAAGATCGAATGACCTTGGATCCTCAATTCGTGTTGATTTCTTTCAACACAAGCGGAATTTCCCCAACAATGATTGCTAAATTTCTACTTTCTCTATATGCAACTACCAGTTTTGTGGTGATTCTGCCTCTGGAGCAGATATACACTTCTGAGTTTTCATTGTTTATGCCTAATCAAGAGCTGGGCACAGTCAAAGGATCAAGGACTGCCGAACTAGATATAAAGGCGTTATGAAGCAGTGATCACTCGATGATAACCCGATGATATCTGCTTCGGCACGGCTTGATGCATGAAGGATGAATAGCTCGCAGATTATGCAGATTGCGAAGATACGCTGCTGGATGGAGTTCAAGGGGCTTGATGTAAATTAGGCAGAACGGCGTCCGTCTGTACTGTCCCAACGTAACGATTGAAGCATTCACGAAGGGAGGTGTGGCAAACTCCGATTTGCCACTGAATCCGCAAGATTCTTCTTCAGGCAGCTGCGCTACATAATGGAGGATCCGCTCCTCAGGAAAACGTAGCTTCGGAAAGCTACGATACGGCTTTGCATTTCTCCGATATCTATGACGTGCCAGAGGCATGAGGTAGTGCGCCTGTGCGCATTGCATATCAGATCGGTGCAAGTCCGATCCAGAGCATCGTCAAGCTCTGTAGCTGAAAGTAACTGCGTCACCGTCAGGTGGGGTGGGGAGCAACCGGAAGCGAACGACCAGTCCGTAGGATAACGAACTCGATTCGGCAGGATAAGTTGTCGAGCCTCCTTTTGTAAGGCGAAGACTAAGACCTGGATGAGCCAACGGGTGCATAATGAAGTGGGAGGTATTGAACAGTCTCATACAGCAAGGTAGACTATTTATGAAAAAGAACTTGACTGAGATACGAAGATGAAAAAAAATGTAGTTGGTCGCTTGGCCTTAGATAGAGTATAAGAACTGAGGAATATAAAATGTC
>JALOBM010000134.1 GCA_023228285.1 Candidatus Cloacimonadota bacterium
GGCGATCGTCGTGCCCGATTTCGACACCGAATTTTTCAAGATCCCACCATTTGCATACTTCACATCGTTCGCATTGTTCTGCTTTCGGATCACCAGCTACTGCTTTTGCCATTTTTCTTCCTATCAATGGGGTTAGTGAAACTAAGGACTACTTAAATACAAATTCTGAATATCGAATTATCTGCCCGCTATCTTTCGTCTCGTTTCCAACATTCCAGTAGAAAACGGCACCTTCACGTAGCAGCTTTACGTCAGAAACGTCGAATTTTGATAGATAGATTGATGCAAATTCGATTGGGTTTGATGGCTTTATTAGATCGTGCATTTCAACTTCAACACAGTCCTCACGAACCTCTAGGACGATGCACTCGAATCGTTGAAGAAGATCAACTGCCATAATTAGTCTCTTGATATGTTCAGTTAGTATCCTTGATTATATCTCCAGATAGTATCAGCGTCAATCTCGACCAGCACTTCCAACTGGCATTTTGCTATTATTGTGTGCCTAGAATCCGCACGGACATCTTGTTCTTCAAGCCATTTTACGAGACGATTAACATTTTCGTCTGATAAATATGACTTACAAAGCTCATTGCATATTTCGAGCTGCCCTTTGTTTTTATCGTAGCACGACTGTGGTATATCACCACAATGCCAGTTAATCGGTGGCATCATCCTGTGTACAAAGCCGCCTTGTCTTTTATTGGCAGCAGAATTATGTAAATCTTTAAATTGATCTTCTGATTTTAATGTCCAATTTTTAGATGTTCCATACAGTAGGCCCGGAGGGACTTGGACCCCCGACAAAAAGATTATGCTTACCACTTCGGCTTTCGACGCCTCTTTCGAGTTCGTGGTCTGGACCATACCTTCACATTATGTGTCTGCCGTCTGGTCTCTACACCTTCTGCTATTAGCAGCTTGGCTCGGTATTAGCGTGTCTCAATGAGATTTAGCCTTCACCGAATTTGACAGATTCTACTACAATTCTCGTTGTAGCAACCCATCGGAAACAATCGTGCTTTCGTTTAGACTGTTTCCGCAAAAGTCTTCTGCTCTAACCAACTGAGCTACGGGCCCAAAGTGGCGGGAGCTGGATTTGAACCAGCGATCTTAAGCTTATGAGGCTTACGAGCTACCAGGCTGCTCCACCCCGCATCATTAAAATACATTTGAGGCCAATGTTGGGCTACACCGGTCAGATACTGTAATCACCAGGGAACAAATGGCACTAAACAACCAGTCTGTAGTAGAATGAATCGCACTGTAATCACCATGAAACGAACAGTACTAAATGAAGCTCCTTTTTTGCTGTCATCACCTGCCTTTACTGTAATCACCTGGGAACGAACTACATCGTTGCAATACTGACTAATCTAATCATCAAATACTGACTGTAATCACCTTTGGAACGAACGGCATTAAACAACAAAGACAGGCGATTCGCCTGTTTGAAGCTACACTGTAATCACCTTGAAATAAGTCCAATATCCAATCTTCTACTGCAATCATCTGGTCGAAAGCCCAACTCGCGAAACTGTAATCACCTTTCAACTGTGACTATCTCGACCTTCCTGTCTCCTATCATTTCTTTTACGCGATCGACCGACCCCCACCAACACTGACAGCCCCAAACAACGTCGCCGTTATCAAGTCTGATTCTCGGATTTGATAACATAGAGTTTAATGCTTTCTTGTGTTCTTCTGAGATCTGATCGGCTGTTGTGCCCTCTGGATATTTATAATGCTCTATGAACGCCTTCTGGACCTCTATTATAGTACCAAAAGGTGTCCTTGTGTCGTCTGGCCGTATAAAGTCGCCCTCATATACACCATATCCATATAGACGCACTGTGTCCTTGTCAGCAGAACAAACAGCACCAACTCTTGATCCGATTTTCGCACTCATTTTATCTGACTATAAAAAGAAACAATTGGATGCTTACAACGTGTTTGATTTTCGCGATCACAGAACTCTTCACAATCAACTTCTGACCGAAAAGGCCCAACAAGGTAGTCTTCAACATACACTTTTGGCTTCTTATATACTACCACTTTACTCCAAAGCCCACCGTGCGTTTGGTATATGGCGTATATCTTAAGTTTTGGTTTAAAGAAATTGAAGAGGAGATTGAACATTATGACTCGTTTGCTTCTCTAATCAGTATGTTCAATACCTCGTTAAATTCATCTTCTGTGATGAATTCATCTTCTAAACATTCTTCGAATTCACCGCAGCACTTGAATGCATCAAGCAGAGTAGTTGCAATCCTGAACGCTCTTTGTTTTTCCATCATATACCCTTACATACTAAACATCGGACATAATTTTTTGTGTCTTGGATCTATCCATCCGCACGACGGACAACGTTCAATTTTTAGGATTCGCAAGATTTCGTCGAGCGAAAATGGTCGCCATTCTCCTAATAGTCTAAAAGCGTTATCAATACCAACATCTATCGCTCTGCGTCCTGGAAAATGTAAATTCAAGAAATCTTCGCTTCTACCATGCGAATGGCCATATAAGTGGATTGATTTGGCCTTCTCTCGACCTCTCCAAGAGAACATCGGATAATGAAGTAAATGAAACCTGATGCCATCGATTTTGACGTAGCTAATCTCTTTAAAAGACGATACATACGCAGATAAAGAGTGGCTATCGTGATTACCGCAAATAATATGTAATTTTCTAACTTTAATCTTCGAGCGATAATATCCATATCGCTGTGCATTCCAAAATACATCGCCAATGATGTGCAACTCGTCGTTTGGCTTTACTACACGGTTGATCTCATTGATGAAATGATCATTCATTTCACCAAGACTTGCAAAAGCTTTAGCCCGTTCTGGCGTATGCTTTAATATGCTTTGATGATCAATATGTAAATCAGCCGTGAATTGGTGCATCGATTGTTTGCGGTTCCTTCCCTTGAAATAAAATTCGCATTGCCTCTTCCCAGTCTGCACGATCTACAACAACGTGTTCATGGTCTTTGCTTGGCGGAGTGTGAATATGGGTGTGTAAAAAGTTGGTACGCAGCGTTGGCATTTTGGCGGCTTCTTTGGGATGATGGCTAACAATTTCTGCCTTTGTTACTTTAGGCTTAGCTATCACAACCATCAACAAACTTTCTGCTGCCTCTTGTGTACTAACAGGACCACACTTACTATCACGAGTAACCAAACCCTCTCCATGTGTGAATGTTACTTCAAACATTATAATGGCTCCCTTGGTGTAATCATTTGTGCTATATCGCACATGATGTTTGGTTGTGGGAATGGTAAAGGCCCCGGTGTTCGATTAAGCCTATCGAACAAAGATTCGATCATAGCTGAATGCTTATTGACCCAGTTGAGATCTCGTGAATCCATTTGTTTGTAGACTCTCTTTAACCTCAACCAATCCTTTTTGTATCGCTTTCCGTGTTTCTTTATATATCGCTTGGCTTCGTGTGCTAAACCGACCGTCTTCCAATGTCGAGTTTTGGCATCTAATATGGTACTATGACGCCAAAAATTTTGGTGTAATGGTCCGCCGAAAATCATTGTCTCAAACAGTTCGTTCTCCATAGCACCAATAAACACCGTCGAAACATGTGTTTCTTGGATTTTACATAGCGGTATGTCTCGATCTCTCCCAGTCATTGGATAGTGCTTGTTATGAAGCGTTTCGAATGTTTCTTGCGGAGCACCAGCACATATGATCGTCCTATCGATCATACGATGCTTACATCTTTCCAAAAAGATACCCCATCGATAAAAATTAGGCTCTTGAACGATTCTATAATCTTCGGTCAATATAAAATGTGGGAAAGGATAAAGCTGCTGGAAAGCGTATTGATCGCCCTCATCCGCCCTGATTTTCAGATCTGACACAATGCACGGATCAGTGTCTGGTGTTATAATGAAATCGTCAAACTTGTCGATCAGTTCAGAATCAGCTTCAATAAGCCATGGTTGATCGATTGCAACATTTGCTTTTTTATATGGTATGATATTATCAAGCATTATTCTTCACCAACAACCTTCCCCCACGCTTGATCAAAAGATACAGTCGGATTAATGTCCTCAACTTTAATATTCGCACCTGTG
>JALOBM010000045.1 GCA_023228285.1 Candidatus Cloacimonadota bacterium
GCATTGACCAGGGTCGGATTGTTCAATGGTCTTTAGTAAGGGATTGTCCCACCGGATCCGGTAAAATGTGTTGACAGATTAGAGCGATTCATTGCTATATCACTTTATTGAAAAAAATACTTATAAGGAGTACAACCATGCCAAGAATGACGGTTGATCCAACCTACTGCAAAGGCTGTGGCTTGTGCATTGTGTCATGTCCGAAAAAGATAATTCGTTTTTCGGAAAACATCAATGCCAAAGGCTATCACTATGCAGAGTGTTTTGAGCAAGATAAGTGCATCGGCTGCAAGATGTGCTATGTAACCTGCCCGGATGTGGCAATAACGGTTGAGAAGTGAGGAAAGAATGGCGAAGATCTTGATGAAAGGAAACGAAGCTGTAGCAGAAGCTGCTATCCGCAGTGGTTGCAGATTGTATTTTGCCTACCCCATCACTCCTCAGAGTGAATTGATCGAGTATATGGCCCGTATGATGCCAAAAGTAAAAGGTACTTTTTTGCAGGCTGAGAGCGAAGTAGCTGCTATCAACATGGTCTATGGCGCTGCCGGTTGCGGGAAACGGGTGATGACCTCATCATCTTCTCCCGGTATCTCATTGAAAATGGAGGGAATCTCCTATATCGCCGGGGCACAGTTGCCCTGCGTGATCGTGAACGTACAACGCGGTGGTCCCGGTCTGGGTGATATCCAACCTGCTCAGGGAGATTACTATCAGGCTACAAAAGGCGGTGGTCATGGCGATTATCGTCTCATCGTACTGGCTCCCAGTTCCGTACAGGAATTTGCCGATATGGCTTCCGAAGCTTTTGACCTTGCAGATAAATACCGCAATCCCGTGATGATCCTTGCCGACGGTATGCTTGGTCAGATGATGGAACCGGTAGAATTTAAAGAACCCAGAAGCGACGAAGAAATAGCCGAGATGTGGCGCAAGCACGATTCCTGGTGCATTTGCCCCAATGATGATGGAGACAAAAAACACCATCACGAAATCAACTCGCTGGAGATCGACCCACAGGTCTTGGAACAACACGTGAATAATCTCTATAAGAAATATGCCGAGATAGAGAAAAACGAGATTAAATACGAGGAATTCAATGTCTCTGATGACAATGAAATCCTCTGCGTGGCTTGGGGAACAGCGTCCCGGGTGGTAAAATCTGCCATTAATGAAGTGAAAGCACAAGGCAAGAGTGTGGGGATGATCCGTCCCATAAACGTTTGGCCTTTCCCTTATGAAGCCATAGCCAAGGCTATTGGACCTAAAGTGAAGAAAGTATATGTCTTTGAGCTAAATACCGGACAGATGCTGGACGATGTCAAGATTGCCGTGAATGGCAAAGTACCAGTTGATTTTTGGGGAAAGGTAGGCGGCATAGTTTTTACCCCTGCCGAAATCAAAACCAAGCTTGAAGAGTGCTTCTAAGGAGTGTAACGTGGAAAAAATAGCATACAGACCCGCTACCCTGACCGATGTTCCTTTTACCTATTGTCCCGGTTGCTTACATGGTGTAGCCCATCGGCTCATCGCTGAAGCCATCGACGAACAGGGTTTGATAAATAAAATGACCGGAGTGGCCCCTGTGGGTTGTTCCGTGTTTGCATACAAGTTCTTCAATTTCGATATGGCAGAAGCAGCGCATGGCAGAGCTCCAGCTGTAGCTACCGGCATTAAGCGTGCCCGCCCTGATATGCATGTGTTTACCTATCAAGGCGATGGAGATCTTGCTGCCATCGGAACAGCAGAAATCGTACATTCTGCAAATCGTGGAGAACACATCTCTGTATTCTTCGTTAATAATGCCATTTACGGAATGACCGGCGGCCAGATGGCTCCGACTACATTACCCGATATGAAGACTACCACCAGTCCCTACGGACGCAATACCGACGACATTGGCTTTCCCATCAGAGTGTGTGAGCTCCTGAATAGCCTGGTGGCGCCATATTATATCGAGCGGGTATCCTTGTTGAGTCCTGCCGATATCATCAAAGCCAAAAAAGCAGTGTCCAAAGCCATTCAATACAATAAGGAAGGCCGCGGATTCACCTTTGTGGAATTCATCTCCACCTGCCCTACAAACTGGGGTTTCGATCCCAACAAATCCCGGGAATGGGCCAAAGAAAATATGCTGCCATTCTTCAAACCGGGCTGTTTTAGAGATAAAGGAGCGGAATAATGACTACAGAATTGATCTGCGCAGGATTCGGCGGACAAGGCGTACTAACCATCGGCAAGTTCTTGGCTAAAGCCGGAATGAAAGAAGGGAAAAACGTGTCCTGGCTACCTTCTTACGGACCTGAAATGCGTGGTGGTACAGCGAATGTATCCACCGTGGTTTCGGATGAACCTATCGCATCGCCAATAGTAAGTTTTCCGGATATCCTGGTGGCGTTGAACCAACCTTCCATAGATAAGTTTGCTCCTTCATTACGTCCCGGTGGAGTGCTGATCTATAATAGCAATATGTGCCCTCATGGATGTAAACGCGAAGATATCACAAAGATCTCTGCACCAATGGTTGATATCGCCAATGAGATCGGAAACCAAATGGTGATGAATATGCTGGCAATCGGAATAATCATCGGCAAAACTGGGATCATCAGATATGAAACCATGGAAGATGATCTTACGGGGTTTATGAAGGCCAAAAATCCGGAACTGCTTGAATTGAATCTGAAAGCCATCAAGCGTGGAATTGAGATCGGTAAAGCTTGATCCGATACAAGCATGATAAGTTCGAATACAGGGGGTGGCTTTTCGCCCCCTGTATCGCATTAAAGGAGATATTATGACACGCAATCTGGTAACTATAGCTGTATTTACAGATGTTTTTGAAGCAGAAGTGGCAAAATCATTTTTGGAGGAAGCGGGCTTCGAAGTATTCCTGCAAAACGAACGTTTTCAAAGCATGTATTCTTCAATTGCCGGAGATTTGTACACAATCGAATTACAGGTTTATGCTGAGTTTGAAGAGGAAGCATCCGGATTGCTGAATGATCAGGGAGACAGTTATCTTAGTTCGGCAATTTTGCAGGAAGAAGGAGCCCTCTTGGAGGGGCATTTTCTCTTGACCAGCGGGAATCATAGCAACCGCTACATCGAGAAAATCCGCATCTTACAAAATCCCCAGGCTACTCATATGCTGTGTGAGAAACTGGCCCAGCGTCTGGCGGTGTATAACTTCGACACGGTAATCGGTCCTGCCTATGGCGCAATTGTATTGGCCTTCGAGGTAGCTCGCATCCTTGAGAAGAAATTTGCTTTTACTCAACGCAAAGATGAGCAGATGGTGTTTCGAAGCGGATTTGATCTTTCAGACACCAAGAAGGCTGTGGTGATAGAAGATATTGTGTCTACTGGAGGCAGTGTATCCGAAGTACTCAATTGCGTCAGGGATAAGGGTATAGAAGTGGTGGCAATCGGTTTATTGGTGGATCGCAGCGGAGGTAAACTGGATTTTGGCTTGCCGCTGGAAAGTCTACTAAGCTTGGATGTACCGCTCTTCAAACCTGAAGACTGCGATCTATGTAAGTTAGGTGTTCCTCTGGTAAAACCCGGGAGCAGCGACAAAGGCAAATGAAGCTTAGGCTGTATGTAGAAAAGTCATCCCAGGCAGAAGCTCTGCGATTCGCTCAGCTAAAGGAACATAACCGTTGGAAGTGTCTGGAGAAGGGATGCGCTATTCCCCTGTATGATGACGGGATAATGGATGTTGCCCTAAGTTTTGGGCTTGCAGAATCACTGTGGGGAGATATCCCACAACTGCATATATGCAGGCAATTCGCTCTGGTCTATCTGCCTGGCAAACCTTCCCTGGGGCTAGTAAACTTACTGAGAGGTTTGTCTCTTTATGCCTTTGATGGCGAGGAGATTAGGAATGCATTACCCGCTTCAATACAGCCCAAACGGATTGCATGGCTTCAAGAGTTTTACGCAGAACGTAACAATTCCAAAGCATTGGTATCTAGCAGGAAAGATCTCATCAGAACCATCCTGGCGGGATCTCCGCTGTCTTTCACTCATTTCATGTTTCATGAAAGTGCTGTGCGGATGTGCCTGGGAGCGGAGCTATGGGCTTACCGTGGGGATGCCTTGCGCGGAACTTTGGCGGTTGCAGAAGATATCTGCGAAAAGCTGGAGGTGGGAGAGAGATTGTCCCTATTCTTTGTTCAAAGCTGCATGATGGCTTCCGGGGCTGGTTCCTACGGTTTCTTTGCTGATCGTTACGACAGATACATGGCTCATGTGGATTACGATAAATGGTTTGAACTCCTAAAAGATTGGCAACGGACATACAGCGGTGGCGTGTGTAAAAGAGTCCTGGAATTGGCCTGTGGAACGGCAGCCGTTGCCTCACGGTTTGTGCGTGAAGGCGCTGAAGTATATGCCTGTGATCTCTCTGCGCAAATGTTGGAAAATGCCGCAAAGCGTCCCATACCACCCCATCTGTATCAGGCATCGCTGATAGACCCAATTCCGCACAAAGATTTTGATCTTATCATTTGTATATTTGACAGCATAAACTACCTGGTGCATCCATCGGAAGTAAGGCAGTGCTTGGTGGAAGTAAAGCAAGCTCTAGCACAAAACGGCTTATTTATCTTTGATATCTCCACTTTACTAAACAGCATGGAAAACTTTAGTGACGAGTGCAGTCTCACCCGGGAGCGGGATGGAATTATGGTCCACGAGGCATATTATGAACCGGGAAAGCGCCACCAGGTATCCCGACTGGAACTCTTTCAAGAGTGGGGGGCAGGCTATATCCATCGCAGCGAAAAGCACAGCCAAAGAGTGTATCTCGCAAGGGAAATACTGGATCTGATCGCAGATGCAGGTTTGGTATTGAGGGCAATTCACTCCCCGGAAAGCAAGGCAAATCTCTATCCTAAAAAAATGCAGGGGATAGATCACAGAAATTACCGTCTATTCTTCATCGTCAGCAAATGAGCGTACTCTTTCAAAACGATGCTAGATTGATGCAAGAGAATCAATTGAGTGTGATGGCCGGCTTGGATGAAGCTGGACGTGGAGCATTGGCAGGTCCTGTTGTAGTTGCAGCGGTAGTATTAAATTACGATGTAGTTTTGCCCGGGTTGAATGATTCCAAATTGCTGTCTGCAAAGCGTAGAACCATACTATATAACCAGATCAGGGACTCTGCTCTTGCTTTTGCTATTGTGGAGATTCCTCCTGTTACAATCGACGAAATCAATATCCTGAGGGCTACTTTACTGGGCTTTCAAAGAGCATTTAGCGAATTGAAGGGCTTTGCTCCGTATGCATTGGTAGACGGACGTGATCTGCCCGATGGAATACCGGGTAAAGCACTGGTCAAGGGGGATTCGCATCATGCCTGCATAGCTGCTGCGTCGATTCTGGCAAAAGTGCATCGGGACAGCTTGATGGACGGGCTGGATCTGCAATACCCAGAGTATGGATTCAGGTCAAACAAGGGTTATGGAACTGCTGCTCATTACCTGGTGTTGGCTTCGTTTGGCCCTTGTGAATGGCACCGTAAGTCCTTCAGGTTGAACTAAGCGGAAGGTAACTGGAGCTTATCCGTTTGCTTTTACAAGCCTTTGTTTTGCTGTTTGCACTCCGAACACAAATGCCAGCTGCACCAGCGATGATAGATATCCAATAAACCCTGCTGAAAGATGGCTTTACTTTTTACTGGCTTTATCTGCGATGGGCCGAGATAGCGCTCCATAAAACGGGTTACGAAATTCGCCTGTAAGCCGGGAAAGCAGCGATAAGCTTCAATCACTTTGGCAGTATTGCCCGACATCTTGCGCTGCCAGAGACAAAGAACAGGCAGGTAGATGTTCAGATAGATGTTGTTTTGCACGGATTTTCCCAGTATAATCCTATCTTCCGAATAGGCCAGGGATTGTTCTTGCCAGATTGCCGTAAATGCATTGTAGAGGTCTTCTTCACTGTCTGCTCGCTGTATGAAGTGCCGAAGCAGACCTCCTTGCAGGGCGCTGTGGATAAACGGGGCAATGTATAACAAGCGTTTGATGGGATGGTTTTGGGGCCTGATGCGAAAGAGCTGCCAATCGATATCGAGACGGATGGCAGTATAGGGTTGCCTTTCCCACGTGGCCACGAGCTTTTCTCTTTGGTTGGGATTCAGGATGGTACTATCTCTTTGCAACAAACCCGAGCTTCCCAGATAGATGGCGCATAATTCTTCAGCGCTCATTCCTTCTGATAAGTACCTGGTTAAAACTGCCCAGGGCAGGCTTTGGGCGATTTGCATGGTATTCAATTTATTCTTGTCGTAGCCCAGAGCTTCAAAGATGCCTTCATAGAATATCTGATCAAAACTACTAAGAGATAATGCGGTATTGAAGCGCTTTATCTTGCCTTCAAAGCGCCGGATTCCTGCACTGTAGAGTATGGCTGTGAGGCGATCCTTGTCCACTGCGGAAAGGAGGTCACAATATACTGCGGGAGCGTCAGATATCTCATGGTTTTGGTTCAGTTTTACGATGTCTTCGCTTAGCTGATGTTCCAATTCCAGAATGTCCACTGCACGCCCATCCTCCAGAATCGTAATCTCATAAGGGGAATTGTGTTTGAATACGACATGCAAGATCACTTTGTTGTAATAGACATCTTCATGGTGGTTATGTGCCTGCCAATCAGTGGTTTTCATGTGAATTTCGATGTCGCCGCGTACCTGTATCCCGTCTGCCTCGATGATGGCGTTCTTGAAATCCGGACCGCGTCCGGTATTGAATTGCCCTTGATACAATACGCGTAGATTCTTTCCGTTGATGCACTGTAAATCCGGGAGCAGGTGACCTTCATCCCAGATGTGATACAAGAATCTCTCTTCCATTACTCCTGGGCATCCTCAGGAAGGTGAATGTACTGCATCAGAAATAACGTTCCAAGAAACGCATGCGTTCCCGGGCTGAGGCTGAATTGGCATAGGTGTGGGGAGTATATTTGATGGGGTTGCTGAGTATGGAGATCAGGCGCATGGATTGCGTTCGGTTCAATCGGGCAGCACTTTTGCCATAATAAGCGCGTGCAGCAGTCTCTATGCCATATACTCCTTTTCCCCACTCCACATAGTTGAAATACAGCTCCAGCATGCGTTTCTTGCTCATGGTTATTTCCATGATGATGGTAACCTGTACTTCCAGGTATTTACGGAAATAGTTACGATCTGTGGTCAGGAAGATTGAACGCGCTAGTTGATTGCTGAGGGTGGAGGCTCCGAAACGGATTTTTCCGGCTTTCTTATTGCGCTGATACGCTTCTTTCACCATTTTCCATTCGAAACCGAAATGCTTGTAGAAATTACCGTCTTCCAGCCCGATCAGCATGTCCTGAGTGCGTTGAGGTATCTTTTCCAGCTTGATGTACTCCCGTCTGTAGATTGGATGTCCCCGTATGATATACCGTTGAATCATCAGTGGGGTTATGGGAGGATTTACGAAGTTGTACAACAGCGACAAGGCGGCGACAATGCCCCAGAACCATAAGTGGGCAATAAGTATAAAACGAAGTACCTTGCGGAAGATACTTCGTTTTTTCTTTCTTTTTGATTTAGCCATTCATGCCCTCAAAAGGCTTTCTTAGCTCTCCTGTTTATTTACGAAAGCTGCTAAACGAGCCTTGCGACGGCTGGCGGTACGCTTGTGGATCACACCTTTTTTGGCGGCTTTATCCAGCTGGGCATAAAGCTTGTTTAGTTGGTCAGTACGGTTTTCGGGGTTCATGTGGATCTCTTTAGAAAGGGTTTTAATGGTGCGTTTTACATAGTTGTTCCGGGCAGCTCTTTTTTTGTCTGTTCCCATGCGCTTCAGGGGAGATTTGTGTTGTGGCATTGATTCCTCTTATGTATTAGTTAGTATTTCTTACCACAATGTTTAAGGCCGTGTTTATGTCAATAAGTATTTAGCTAGTTAATGCCATGAACAGCTTATTTAGCTGCATATCAATGCTATAGGAATCAATATTGTTCTTTCTTCGGATTCCAGCTTCCATCTCGTCCACCCAATTGGCAGCCTCTTTAATCTCACTATAAGAATATACCTTAGCATTGTCTATTGTTATCAGTATGCGGGCAGCGGCACTTGATTCCGGTGAGAAGCATAGAATGGGACTTCCGGAAGCGATGTATTCGAAGAGCTTGGTGGTCAGCATTCCCTGGTTGCCCTCGTAGTCATTTACCAGTAGTAAAAGCAGTTCGGATTCTACCATCTCCCTCAAGGCCTCTCTGTGGTTCATAAACTCTTTGTTAACTATAGCTTTTGAACAGCTTTTACTTAGGTCTAACCTCTCCATTTCATTCAGACGGGTGCCGATCAGACTGAGTTGGAAATCACGGTGGATGCTTCGACATAACTTAGCGAAGACATTGGGATCCTGCCCGGCGGTTAACTGCCCAATATACTTGATCCTGAAAGTGTCTGATGCCTGATATTCCAGCCCCTCAAAGTCACGGGGATCATAACCGTTTAAGATCACTTCTTTATTACCTGCAGGGAGCGCATCGGCGATCGCATCCGATACGATCACAGCTTTATCCGCTGTCGCAATCACCTTTGCTTCGAGATATTTATGCATTTTTACAGAGAGATGGCAAGGAGGATTCAGCTTCATATAGTGGATTTCACTCCAGGGATCTCTAAAATCTGCCAGCCAGCGGATGCTCAGACGCTTGCGCAATTTCAAACCGATCAAATGACTGCTGTGAGGCGGGCCGGTGGTGATCAGTGTGTCGTAGGGACGACTCTTCAGCTCTTTCCATGCTGCCTTGTATGCCGCTGGATTCCAAAACACGCGAAGATCAGGGATGATAAGGTTCAGTCTCAAATGAACCATGAAGCGGGTCAGGATATCCGCTTTTTGGGGTAATCTGCCGTAGGGAACGCTTTTATCCTTGCCAAACAGCACTTTCCAGCTCTTTTGAAGCGAGGGTGCTTTTACACGAATTACTCTTACTGAATCCGGGATCTTGGCACACAGCGCTTCATCGACAAATGGGTAGTCACCTTCTTTGGAACACAATACAGTAACATCGTAACCTTTTTCCACAAGACGGGGCACAAATCGGATCCAACGTTGCACTGGAGCTCCGCCACAAGGCGGAAAGTAATAGCTTATCAATAGAATACGCATCAGGCAAAGATCAGTTTTACTAGTTCAGACCAAGTATTCTTCTCTTTGAAACGTCGGATTCCTTCCTGCATCGGCGCTTTCATGTCTTTGCTGTAGAAGCTGATGATTGCAGCAGCCAGAGAAGAAGGATTCCCCGGTGGTACCAGTAAACCGGTAAGTCCATGCTCCACATATTCACTTAGTCCGCCGACATCAGAGGCCACTACAGGAGTGTCATAGCTGTATGCTGTTGCTATCACACCGCTCTGAGTGGCGCTCTTGTATGGCAGTATACAGAGATCGGATTGGCGGAAAAAGGTGGCGACCTCTTTATCGCTGATATAGCGGAAATGCGTTTCAACGTTTGCAGACAAGTCCAATAGTTTGATCTTTTCCTCATAAGCTGCCTTGTCTTTATACACTGTTCCGGCAATCACCAGGCGAATATCAGGAATGGCTACCCGGATGATCGGCATGGCTTCCAAAAGCACATCTAGTCCTTTGTAGCTTTTGATCATGCCAAAGAATAGTATGCTGGGCAGTACGTTCACTTTTTCTGTGATACCGCTGTAAGTATCGTAGATGGGATGGAAGCCTAGTTTGGCTTTGCGGACTATCTGGCTGGGCAGATTGCGCTTCAAATCCAAGAGACAGGATTTGCTTAAAACCACGATCTCATCAGCTTTGGAGAATACATAACGCAGTAAGGAACGGGACGCTATCCAGTCTTCATGGGGAGTAATGTTGTGAGCCAAGATCACTTTACCGCCATGATTAAGCTTACCCAGGATGTACCCATAAGCCGGAGCAAAGAATGGCAGCCACCATGAAACAATAGTGAGGTCTGGTTTATATGTATTGATGGCTTTCGCTGTCTTATCCCATGTGTGGGGTAGATATGGGATCAGGATGCGCTGATTCGGATGAGTGGTGCTGGTGTCATCCTCTTGTTTTCCTGCCGGGAATAGAAGCTGCGGATACTGTTTACGGAAGTTAAAGAAGCATACATCATGCCCTTGTCGGGACATCTCATTGGCAAAATGGCTGGCGAAAAGCGATATGCCGCCTCGATATGGCGGTGCAGGTCCCAAAAAAGCTATCTTCATAATTACTCCTGATTCTGGGACTGGGAGAAGAATCTTCTCACCAAGTCCGGATCGTCGTATTTACCAAATAGTGCCATCAATTTCAGACGTACTTTCACCCCTTTTAAATCTCCGGCAAGAATGGCACCAAGATCGCGAAGGTGTTTTCCTCCACCGTTGTAGCCGTATTCCGGTAACACTCTGCCTGTATGAGTGCGTGATGTAATTACCACCAGTATGTTCTTCTCAATTGCGCGCTTTATGTGGGGCAGGATCTCTTCAGGGAGGTTTCCGCGGCCAAAGGCTTCAATCACGATGGCGCGAACTCCGCTGTCGATACTGCAGTCTATGTACCTGCCATCCATGCCGCATACGGCCTTAATGAGGTCAACGCGAGTGTCCAATACTTCAGTCCAAACGTTTTCCCGATACAAGCTATCGCGATGATAGACAATGCAATCCGGATCAACAATGCCCAATGGACCCAATCCGGGACTGGTGAATGCATCTACTTTCCCGGAATCAGATTTTACCACATCACGTGCGGTGTGTATCTCATCGTTCATCACTACAAATACGCCCTTATCAGAGCTTTCATGATGGCTTGCCACTCGCACGCTACCGATGATATTGCGGGGACCGTCCAAGCCCAGATCGCTTCCGCTGCGCATGGCAGCAGTGAAGATTACCGGTTTGCGCGTGGTAAGCACCAAATCCGCCATAAACGCACTTTCCTCGAGGGTATCTGTACCATGTGTAACTACGATGCCATCGTATCCCAAAATCTTTGTATCAATTAGCTTTGCAAGCCCAAACATCATTTTTGGTGTCATATATGGGCTGGGAACGTTCAAGTAATCCATTACTTCCACATTTGCCACACCCGTGAGTTGTGGGAACTGAGTTATAAAATCGGCCAATTCAGAAGTGGGTACCACACCCAGATTGCCTACATTCTTCATCGAGATGGTACCTCCGGTCATGATGAGCAGGATATTCTTCATTATATCACCTTATATGGGATTGGATCTTTGGTATTGGCCTTGGCAAAGGCTTTGAGGCGCAACAGGCAGCTGGGACACTCTCCGCAGGCCTCATAGTTGGCAAAATAGCAGCTCCAGGATAGCTCGAAGGGGGCGTTCAGTGATATGCCCAGTTTCACGATTTCAGATTTGCTAAGATGAAGCACCGGAGTAAGGATGCCAATGTTTGCAGCCAGAGTGCCTTGTTTGATCAGTTCGGTCATGGCCGTAAAAAAACTCTGCCGGCAATCTGGATATCCGGAGCTATCTTCTTCCACTGCACCTATGTAGATGTGCTGGGCTTGGATTACTTCTGCCCAGGCTACTGCCGCACACAGCATAGTGGCATTGCGAAAGGGCACGTAGGTATTGGGCACACTGTCATCAACATTCAGCTTCAGCTCTTTATCTGTAAGAGCAGAACCACCGATGTCCGCCAGCCAGCGGTAATCCACAATGCGCGCTTCCCTGGCTTTGTAATGGTTTGCAATTTGCTGAAAGCACCATTTCTCTTTCACTTCGGTTCTTTGCCCGTAGGAAAAATGCAAAAGATGCAATTCATCACACTCCTGCGCGGCAATAGCCGTCGTAACCAGAGAATCCATCCCTCCGCTCAGTAATACTATAGCTCGTTTCATCCTCGATCCCGAAATTATTCTTTTAACAAGGATATAGCATATGCCTTTTATGTCAAGAACAAAGCCGTGATTGTGCTTGACGAATTTACCCAGTCTCAGATATTGCTCACCATAGCTTTTTATTCGAGGTTAATATGAGATACGATGTAATTATAATCGGTGCTGGCCCGGCAGGGCTTAGCGCTGCCATTTACAGTGCCCGGGGTGGATTGAAAACAGCGGTATTCGAGAAAGCCATAGTCGGTGGACAGATCAATGTAACCGAAGAAGTGGAAAACTATCCCGGATTTGAAGAAGCCCTTTCGGGTTTTGAACTCACTGCAAAGATGCAAGCTCAAGCTGAACGTTTTGGCGCTACTTTCATTGAAGAAGAGATTATTGCAATGGGCATGGAAGGCCTGTGCAAAGTGATTGAAACCGAGAGCGGTAAGTATCGTGCCAAAAGCGTTATCATCTGCACCGGAGCGCATCCCCGTCGCTTGAACGTGCCGGGGGAAGAACGGCTTACCGGACGTGGCGTATCTTATTGTGCTACATGCGATGGCGCTTTATATCGTGATAAAGTGGTTGCAGTAGTTGGCGGAGGTGACAGCGCTATAGAGGAAGGAATCTTTCTTAGCCGCTTTGCGAGTAAGGTGATTGTGATTCATCGCCGTGATGAACTGCGCGCACAGAAGATTATTCAAGACCGGGCTTTCAAAAACCCAAAGATGGAATTTATCTGGGATACCGTTGTTCAAGAAATCCGTGGTGAAGATAAAGTAAGCAAGCTGGAATTGGTTAACCGTAAAACCAAGGAAATCAGCATGTTGCCAGTGGATGGAGTATTTATCTATGTAGGCATCCTGCCCAACAACGAGCTCCTGGAATCCCGCATTGAGCTTGATAGCGCCGGATTTGTTCTTACAGATGATCACATGCACACCAATATTCCCGGAGTATATGCTGCTGGAGACATCCGGCATACGGTTCTCAGACAGGTGGTTACAGCCACTTCTGATGGCGCTGTTGCCGCTTGGAGCGCAGAGAAATGGATCATCGAAAACTATGATGCCATTGAGGTGGGAAGTGCACAGTAGCAAAGAAATCCGTAGTCAGTTTATTGACTTTTTTCGGGAACGTGGACATAGCTTTGTACATTCCTCACCGGTAATTCCTCAGAACGACCCTACTTTGCTCTTTGCCAATGCCGGCATGAACCAGTTTAAAAACATCTTTCTGGGCAATAAAGAACCGGAATTGAGCCGCGTAGTGAACTCCCAGAAATGCATTCGCGCCGGCGGAAAGCACAACGACCTGGAAGAAGTAGGCAAAGACGGCTATCATCACACTTTCTTTGAAATGCTGGGCAATTGGAGTTTTGGGGATTATTACAAAAAAGAGGCTATCATCTGGGCTTGGGAATTGCTTACAGATACTTGGGGTCTGAACAAAGAACTCTTGTATGCTACTGTCCATGACAGCGATAAAGAGGCATTTAATCTGTGGCGGGAGCATACCGATATCGATCCATCTCACATATCGTATCATGGCGATAAGGACAACTTTTGGGAAATGGGCGATACAGGCCCATGCGGACCTTGTTCCGAAATCCATATCGATCGTGGTATTGAACATTGCAATAAACAGGGAGTTCCAGGTCATGAATGTACCGTGAATGGCGATTGCGATCGCTATATCGAACTCTGGAATCTGGTTTTTATCCAGTACAACCGGGAGGAAGACCGTTCCTTGAGCCCTTTGAAACACCGCTTTGTGGATACCGGAGCGGGATTGGAACGCATCACTCAGGTCTTGCAAGGAAAGAACACAAACTACGAGACAGACCTCTTTATGCCTATTATCCAGCGCATTGCGGATCTCAGCGGAACACCCTACACTCCTGCAGAAGGCATGAGCCACAGGGTTATTGCGGATCACATCCGATGCCTCTGTTTTGCCCTCGCTGATGGTGGTTTCCCCTCAAATGAAGGACGCGGCTATGTACTGCGCAGGATATTGCGTCGTGCCGCCCGTCATGGCAGGTTGCTGGGCTTTGCCGAGCCTTTTCTTTTCAATCTCGTGGATGTCGTTGTGGAAATTATGGGCCACCATTTCTCCGAGCTTGCCGGCAAAGAGGCTTACATCAAAATGGTGATCAAAGCTGAAGAAGAGAGATTCAATAGGACCCTGGATACGGGGCTGCAAAAGTTCGATGAGATCTGCGCTCACATGGACGGCAATCTGATCGGAAGCAAAGATGCCTTCATGCTGTACGACACCTACGGGTTTCCCTTGGATCTTACCATGATGTTGGCAGCAGAAAAAGGCTTCAAAATTGACCATCGCGGCTTTGAAGAAGAGATGGAAGCCCAACGTGAAAGAGCGCGTAAAGCCTCCAAATTCGGAGTTGGGAAGGATGATGATGAATGGATTGAACTGCGTCCTGCTTTACCTACTCTGTTCACGGGTTATGACAAGCACACAGACACATGTTATATCCAGCGCTACAGCGTTGATAACGAGCAAGTAATAGCCTTGCAGCTTTCGCAAACTCCCTTTTATGCGGAGAGCGGGGGACAGGTGGCGGATACCGGCAGGATATATAACGACGAGTGCGAATTGATCGTACATGATGTCCAGAAAATTGATGATGCCTTTATTCACTACGCCACCCTAAAAAGCGGCTCCATCTCAACGCAAATGCTTACTGCCGAGATCGATAGTTCCCGTCGTGGAGATATAGCCCGCAATCATAGCACTACGCACCTGTTGCACAAAGCCTTGCGTTCTGTATTAGGCGACCATGTGCAGCAGAAGGGATCGCTGGTGCATCCGGATTATCTCCGTTTTGATTTTACCCATTTTCAAGCGCTTTCCCGCTCTCAAGCTGAGACCGTGGAGGCAATCGTTAACAAGGCGATACGGGACAATATGCCCATCAGCACCAGCATCCAAAGTATAGATGATGCCAAAGCTGCAGGAGCTACTGCGCTGTTTGGCGAAAAGTACAGCGACGAAGTCCGCGTGATCAGTATTGACGATTACTCAAAGGAATTGTGCGGTGGCACTCATACCTCAGCTACGGGCGATATCGGCATCTTCAAGATTGTATCCGAAGGTTCCACTGCCGCGGGAATCAGGCGCATCGAAGCTGTAACCGGACGCGCGGCGCTGGATTATATCTCTCAAATGCAAACAAGCCTCCAGAGAGCTTCCGAATTGTTGTCTTGCCCGCCAAACATGATTGAGCAGAAGCTGCAAGCGCAAAAGCAACACATTAGCGACCTGGAATCCAGAATCAAACAGCTGGAAGCGGAACGTAGCCTGGGAATGATAGACGATATGTTGAAACAAGCCATCGCCTATGAAGGCTTTAAGCTTCTCATAACAGAGCTTCCCGAAGGCAGCGACCTGAAAGCGTTCTCGGAAAACCTGCGCAGTAAGCTGAGTGACGAGATTGCCGTAATATTCTGTGCCAAAGCAGATAAGCTATCCATACTTACAGTAGTAGGTAAGGATCTGTTGCCGAAATACAATGCCGGCAGGATTGTATCCGCTATTGCCGCCAAGCTGGGCGGTAAAGGCGGCGGACGTCCGGATAGCGCTCAGGCAGGCTGTAGTCATCCCGGAGAGCTGGGTCAGTTGAAACTGGAGATACCTCAGGTAATCCAAAGCACACAATGAAAATCCTGATTCTGCGCCTCAGTTCACTGGGAGACATTGTTCTTACTCAGCCCGTTGCGGCATGGTTACGAACCAGGTATCCTGAGGCTCAAATCGACTTTGTGGTAAAGGAGCAATTTGTCGAGCTCGTAACTCTGATGGGTTGCGAGCTCAATCCAATAATCTACAGAAAGAGTTTTAAAGCGCATTATGCGCTGTACAAAACCGGATACGACATAGTTCTCGATCTGCATGCAAAACTCTCCACATACCTGCTTAAAATCGCTTCCAGGGGCAAAACGATCCTTACGTATCAGAAAGCACGCTCCATTCGTGAGAGAATGGTAAAAGGCGATAAATCCCTAAAAATCGGCACTACGGTGGATCTGTATCGAACTGCTTTGCAACGTATTGATGAGCAGGCAAAGCTGGATGTACCCCGCTTGTATCCTTCCTCACATAGTCACATTCCAGACCTTCCTGTGGCAGCAAAACGCATAGCTATCTTTCCCGGCGCAGCTCACAACACAAAGCGCTATCCTGCTAATTACTATAAGGAACTAATAAAGAACAGCCCCAACGGTTTTCAATACATAATACTTGGATCACAATCAGAACAAGACCTCTGCCAGACAATAGCAGAAGATTATAAGGCAAAAAACCTCTGTGGAGAGCTCAGTTTCACCCAGCTACTGGCCCTGCTTGAGACTTGCGATTGGGTGATTAGTTCCGATAGTGGCCCGATGCACTTGGCAGCCGCTCTGCAAAGACCGCAGATTGCGATCTTTGGGGCTACTCATCCCCGCCTTGGTTTTGCTCCCCAAAACCCCCAAGCGCATGTTTTGTGCGCCGAGCTGGAATGTCAGCCTTGTTCACTGCATGGTTCAGATAGCTGTCCCTTGGGACATTTCAAGTGCATGCATGACATATCTGTAGAGAGCATTTTGAACATCATTAATCAAAATAAGGGGTCACACAACTCACAATGACCGTGTAGTGTAATGAGTTCGTCTTGCCACTATAAATCTGAAATGCTGGAGTGGTTTACTTGATCCTGACGATGAAGTCATTTTTGGGGCTGAAATCCAGATACTGCCAGTGAAATACCTTTCCCATTTCACAAGAACACAAGCTGGGAGAAGGGAAAGGCAATTCCTCCAGCTCAATCCCGGGTTCCAGAGCCAGAGTCATGTCACAGAAGGGCAGAGGCCGTCCCCAGGAATTGGCGGTCAGCAGTACATAGTGAGCAGTATTACCTCCGATCTTTTGATCGTAGCAGATTCGTAACTTTACAAAACTGCGTGATGGTAAGTCCAAGCGGAAACTGAAGCCATTTTTTCCATGCCCAATCAACTCAACCGCCATGCTATCTGAGGGATCTATCAGAGAAAGTCTAACACTCTCGGCAATACCAATTTCTGAAGTGGAGGGAATGGGAAACACAATCAACCGACTAAGGGACTCTCTATGCAGGTTACTCAGGTAGAAGTCTCCACATACGCTCCAGATCAGCGAATCCGAAGACGCATTCCGACGGAGCATAAAATCGAGCACTTCACCCTCAAAAGCGTACTGTGGCTGGGCAACCAACAAAGCCGGCAGTATGGCTAAAAGGCAAAGGATAGTACGCGGATTCATTTGAGGACGGTAATCCTGGTTCTGGCCAGATTCTTGCCTCCCTCGGTTAATGATATGAAGTAGATCCCACTACTGAGCGTGGAAAGGTCCCATACTGTTTCACCCGCTGAGGGCATCTCTTTATTGTATAGAAACCTTCCTCGCAAGTCATAAATGGACAATTTTGCCTGCTGACTAAGGGGGAGATCGGATACATACTTTAGATTGATGTTGCTTCCGGTGGCTCGGGTGAGTATGGACGGATACAGTTTTAAAACTCCTGTGGAAGGAGTCTCCACCAAATCATGCGTGCTCACTGAGCTTATAATCCCGTTTATTTGAATCGTCTCATCTGGCTCTGGGAAAAGCAACTCTTGGATCACAGTATTATGTGTCTGCGGATCTTTAACCAGCTAATCTTTCCCAGTAGCCCATGTGATTGAGAGGCAGTAAAATAGCTTAAAATACTTCTTGACAAAAACACCTCGTATATTATTGTTGCTTTATGCTTTAGGCAAGGAATAACAACGAGGTGTTAAA
>JALOBM010000046.1 GCA_023228285.1 Candidatus Cloacimonadota bacterium
AATCCATATCTGCTCTAAAAGGGTATCGCAAAGCTGGATAATGACATACGAACTATTTCTCGCTAGCGACACTCCATTTTCCAAGCACTTAGGTGTAGGAAAGATTAGATGTTATACGGTCAAATGGACTTCATGGAGTGGACACTGTGGTAATTCGTAGATTACTACACCAAGATTGACATGACAGTAGTACCGTTCTGAGTAAGATGAATGGATACATAACTGATCTGGAACTTGTAGCCACGTAATGCCGGGTGAGCAGACAAAGCAGCCTGGTATCTATCCAATTGATCCATTTCCCCTATACCTCCGGTTTTATAATCTGTCAACACTGCTTCTTTCGCTTTGGTATCCAGCATCAAACGATCCACTCGAAAATTGCCCACAGCAAACTCTGTATATACCTTATCGTATCTTGTATCAAACAGATGGCTGTGTTTTCTGATCTCCAGAACCAAGATATCCAACACGCGTTTTATTTTAGCCATTCCCAAAAGCGAACCATAACGCTCTATACACTCACGTACAGCGCGCTTATGCTCTTCCGGTCTATCGTAGATAATGAAGCTGAGATAATGATGTGCCAGATCCCCATACAAAGCCCGCCGTTTGTCCAGATACACATTTTTATAGTCCAGATCCTTTGCTGGATTGGCCAGAGCCTTTTCCAAAGGTGAAGTGCGGGGAGCAGCCAAGTGCAATTCGAGCTTTGTAACCGGTACTTCTTCTTTGTCCTTATCACTTTTCTGATCTGCTTCAGGATAACTTCTTGATCTGCGTAAACAGCCGTTCGGCAGAGCTTCGGAAGGATCATAATAACGCAAGCACGCATCTGCCAATACTATCGGGAGACCCAGGTTATCGGTTTTACTATCCCAGAATTCCTGCCAACTCCCATTTTTATTGTAGCTGAAGAGGATGTGCAGGTTTTGTCTGGCACGCGTGAAAGCCACATAGAGGTTGTTCAATTCCTCCAGATATTCCTGTTTTTCTTTGCTTCTCCAAAGCTCACTGGGGGGGCTGTAGGGTAATATAGAAGCGAAATGAAAGCTTAAGGCATAGTCCTTGATGTTTTGAAATTGAGTATCGGCATAATCCACTGCCCAATAGAGTTCCCGTTCATTATGAGAGCCAGGGCTGAGATCGTACAGTACGAAGACTTTATCAAACTGCAAACCCTTGGATTTGTGGATGGTAAGCAATTGAATACCGCCTTTGCCCTCTACGCTTACCTGAGTAAAAGCTTCCTGTTTTGCGTTTTCATCCAGATAGCTCAAAAAATCTGGAATCCTCAAACCTCTACTGGCCTCAGCAATCTCCCAATCAGCAGCTATATTCAGGAATGCCTGCAGATTCAACAAATCCCGCTCAGGGGTTTTCCCCTCATTCTTCAGGCATATTCCCGTAATCTCCCGTAGAATAGCATAAGGGGATTTTTGCTTCATGCTTTGTGCCAAAACAATCAACTCTGCCAAGGCAGGATACTGCGATAGATCCGGTATGGTGGTTTCATCGGCCGCAACTTGCTCATAACGTGCGAAAGAGTCGATTAGTACCTTTAGAGCGGAGCTCTCCAAAAGCAGGAAATCCGAACGCACAAAAGCCATGAAATCCAGAGGATCTCCATAGCAAACAAAACGTAGCCATTTGATAAGCGGAGCCACAAACCTATGCTCGGTAATCGGTGCGCTAGGCTGGAATATCCCCCCTTTGCCACGCTCTTCCAGGAGTAACTGTAAGGTAGCGAGCTGCTTACCTTTGCGGCAGATAACAGCTATATTGGCCTTGGGATCGCGCTCATATTCCGGCAGGATCATCTCATCTACAAAGTAATCGTAAACCTTGCTTCCGGTCTTATAATAATTGCTATAGCCCTTGGCGCACACTTCGATGGTGGTGTCCGTCTTGCCCCTGGCAGATTCGACATTGGAATAGGGCCAGTTCATACCCTGTGCCTGCAGCGCTTCTTTCAAGGCAGGATCGCTGAAGACAGCGTTGATAAAATGCATCATGTCTTCCCCTGAACGCCATGACTGCGCTAAAACCTCGGGGGGTACGTCCCGCAGGGGAGCTATGATCTGTCTCAAATTCAACAATAGATCGCGTTCTCCCCCACGCCAACCGAAAATAGATTGCTTTTCATCACCAACCACCACCAAGCCTCCAAAATCCTTGCTCCCGGCTCCAGCGCAGATCTCTTCCATGATGGGACGCAACATATTGAACTGGATGAGTGAAGTGTCTTGAAATTCATCGATAAGCATGAAGCGCGTGCGATGACTGAGGAACATGTAAAACTCATTGGCAGAGTTCTCGTCGTCAAAATCAAATTCCGGAGGTTGATTGCTAAAAAGAGCTTCGAAAGTGTACCAAGCGATATCCTGATAAGTCATGTTTTTATAGCGATAGGCCAGTTCATCATACTGCTTCAGGATAATTTCCCAGATGTCCAGAATCTCTCGTTCTTCAGGCAGAAAGTAACGGTAATACAGCTCTTCCGCCAAAGCTTTCAGGGCTTCCTCGTAAAGGGTAAAGCAGTTATCTTGCGCATCCTTTGCCAAGGCTGTCTTGCTAATAAACGGCGTTGCTTTGAAAACCTTGAAGAGATTCATCGCATCTATCGGATTCTGCAGCATATCTTCTAAAGCTTTGCAAAACTCCTCCGGACTCTGGGGGATGGAGATAAACAGGTTACGCACATCGGTAAGCAGGACATCCGCAAAGCCTTTTTTGGCAGGGTCTTTGATCCCTTGCTGCAAGGCCTGCGCCAAACACTTGACTGCGTCCTTGAAGTCCCTACGGGCTTGCTGTTGGTATGAGCGCTGCAGGTTACAGCGGCGAGAGATCAGGAAAAACAGCCAACGATTGTAAATCATGCTTTGGAAAAACTTGGTATAGTCGTCCATACTTCGTTGAACCTTACGGGAGAGCAGTTTGTCGATGCGCTTCCGAAATTCTGGCTTCATCAGATGATCCATCAAAAGCGGCATACGCTTTTCCACCGCATTTTCATCTATATCGAAGCTATCAATGCTCTTCATGGGCCGGATGATATTGCGGAAGATGCTGCCTGTGTAGCTGTCTATCGTCATAATCTGCAGCTTCTGAAGATCATTGGTAATCTCCTGCCAGGCTGAGAGTAATATGTTGGCTTCATGCATGCTTAGGCTTTTCTCATCTCCCGGTACAAAGTTTCGCAAAGAGGCGATCAGGGTACTATCCGGCTTTTTGATCAGCTCTTCCAGGTTTAGTATTATTCGCTCTCTTATCTCCGCAGTAGCCTTGCGGGTAAAGGTGAGAGCCAGGATCGAGTCCAGCCGAAAATCCGGGTGTTCGTAGTATCTGAGGATCAGAGCTATGTATTCCATGGATAGACGGTAGGTCTTGCCGGTTCCGGCACTGGCAGTAATTATCGCATTCTGAAACTGTGTCATCTATCCTCCCTCTCGATTATCAGATCACTACGGCTGATGCTATTTAAGAGATGCCTGTCTTCGGATTTCTTTCCTACGGAGTAACCTCCGGCAAAGCATTTCAACAACATATCTTGGGTATCTGCGGGGAAGCTGAGACGTTTGCTGGTGCTCACTGTTTCCTTTCCCTCAATTCGCATATCCAGTATCTTCCAAAAGGCTGATGACATCTGCTCAGCAAGCTCCAGATTCTCAATAAGATAGTAATACCACTCATAGAACACCAATTGAAGGGAATTTGCATTCCCGGTTTTGAAATCCACTATGTGTTTTTTTTGAGGGCTGTTGATCCGCAGATCCGCCCGCCCTTTGATCTCCACCTGATACTGGATCCCGTCATGTTTCACCCGGCAGAGCTCTTTGTAAGAACTCTCGTCCTGCGGTCGTGAACCTTCCGGTATCAGTTCAAACTGGGTATCTCTCAGCTGCACCAACAGAAATCTGTAGTAGAATTCCCTCAGAGAGTTTGCCAGGCATTCGCTAATGATGCTGTTCAGGAACTCTTCATTGTAATTCTTTGGTATCTTATAATAGAATTCACTGCTATTACTGAGGCTTTGCAGAGCAATTCTCAGCTTGGTCGAATCTGTAAATACTGCTTTTAATTCGGTTACAGAGTTATGTTTTCCGGGCTTTTTGCCCAGAATCTCGGTAAAGAAACTGTGCATCAGGATGCCAAAGAGGGCAGGGCTAACGCTCTCTTTTAGCCAGGTATTGCGGGAGCGCAGCTTGCGCAGCCCCTGAATATACCACACAAAAGGATTACGTCCCAGTAGGGAAATATCGTAGCTATTAAAACGGATCTTATGTTCAGTACCAAAATCCACCGCTGGATCCGCCGGTAGGATGCAAAAATCATCATCGCTTTTACGATGAAAGATGGGACTGCTTTCAATGAGGGAAGCCAATTCTTCCTTACGGTGTTCTTTATAGGCCTGAAAGATCGCCGAAGCCGGTATCCGCCTGGTTTGCACCTCCACGGCGCACAATTGCAGTAGCTCTCCGATGAAACTGCTCGGTTTCATGTTCTTTTCCATATTGCGATAAGTATAGATCTGAACATTCTGCGCTGTGAACACCAACCTGAAGAAGTAATAACGTTCCCAATGGCGGATTATTTCATAGCTCAAAAGTCCCAAACGCGCCCGCTGCCCCTCATTCAAGAGCCACACTGCTCCGGGTGCCTGAGGTAGAATCCCTTCCACCAATTGAAAAAATGCCACATTTCGAAAACTACGGTTTCGGGAATCCAGCAGATTACTGATCTCCCACCCCCTTATAGAGCGCTCCGGCAGCTTGTAGCGTAGTAGTGCAGGCTTTAAATAGTCCATCCACAAGCCGAAGATTCCGGCTCCGGGTTGGTCGAAGATATTGTGCCAGTCTTCCACTATACCCAAAGTCTCTGCACCCAAAAAGTTTGCCAAAGCGGCCCAGTATTGCTCCAAAATATCCGTTTTCTCAAGCTCATCCAGGCTGCAAAACCTGGCAGGATCCAAGCTGCTGGCACACAGCTCACTCAATTCACTGATGCTATCCAGAGCCAGTATCTCCCTGGCAAAAGCAAACACCTTGCTGCAGAGCTGTTCCAAGAGATTATATTTCTCCTTGTATGTGGGATCGGTATCAAACTGAGCCCGGGGATATATATCCAGATACAAAACCTCTTCATCTGCCAGACAAAAGAGTTCCCGTTCCAGTCTGTTTTGTTTGGTAAGATCCCATTCCGGAAGAATAAGCGGGGGTATGGTGCTATCGGTGAGATAAGGGCACATCACGCGCAGAGGCACAAACCCAGGACTATGAGTCTGAGATTCCACGATCTCGTTCAGCATGCTTAGAAAACGGAACAATAGGCTGTTTGTGATGGGAAATGTCTGCCCTGAGGCTACCAAATTATCGTCAAAGAGCACAGAGTATGCCTTCTGCCGGAAGTTCGCATCGATTATCACCGCATCCTCGCTCGCATCATTTGCCACCAGAAAAGCCAATGCGGCTTGCTCTTCATTTTCACACTCTACAATATTCAGCCTATGCTCCATCCCTTCCAGAGCGCTGCTCTTTTCCGGACTGAATACCGGCATCTGCCAATTTTCAGGATCCACCCGCGCTTCATGATAGTAGATCACTACTTCGTTTTTTGCCCCTTCACAGCCTGCGAGCATCTCCTGCTCCAACTTGCTGTAGTAGAATTGATTGACCAACACGATTCGATAGTCTTGCCAGGGTATGTTCAAATCAGTTAGGGGCAATCTGAAGATGCGGTCACTAAAACCCCTTGCTTCTATAAAAGCTTTGTAACGCATAAGGATAGCATGGATATGTTCAAGATGAACTTCTTGCCAGGCGCGAATATAGAGCTGGTGATCTTCACTTAGCTTCAAGAGATCGTCTATAGCCCTGTTTGCCTCCATAAACTCCTGCATAAAGCGGAACATATTTGTACCCCAATCCACCAAATCCCCATAAGAGTGAATATGAAAGCGCTGTTTATCCTCTTCCTGCAAGACCTGATACAGGCAGAGCAGGCGTTTCTCGTCTTCCAGCTGGGCTTTCTCTTCTGCCAAAAGAGTCGCCTTGAAATCCTCCATAGCCAGCCAGTGGATATCCTGTAATGCCCAATGCGGTTCGAAACGCTTGCGGGCCAATTCCGCCACAGCTCTGGTGGGAAATACCATTATGCAGCGTTCAGTGATACTCTCCAGAGCGCTATCAATGATGTCACGTGAGAAATCTACTACCTTATATACCATAAATCATCCTTATAAAAGCGGAGAAAACAACCTGCAGATAGATTCTTTACTGCGCTCTATCAGTCCCCTCTTGTCAAAATCGTCCGCGAATATCTTCTTGGAAAAAGCAAGGTCTTCACTGAATGAATCGCTGGCTTCATCCACAATCCGGTCATCATAGATCAAAGCAGTCAGTTCGAAGTTGTGATTAAAACTGCGTAAATCCATATTCGCTGTACCCAAGCCCAGTACTTCATCGTCCACGATCAGTATCTTTGAATGCATGAATCCCCGTTGATACTGATAGATTTCCACACCAACTTCCAGAAGATCCGAGAAGTAAGAGCGAGAGCCCCAATACACTACGAAATGATCCAGCTTTGCCGGCAGGATTATTTGCACTTTCACCCCGCTGATGGCCGCGGTCTTTAGCGCCATCAATAATGCTTCGTTCAGGATCAAATACGGTGTAGCGATTCGGATGCTGTGATGTGCGTTGGCGATCGCAAGGAAGTACAATTGCAGGATATTGGCGTGGTTTGTATCCGGACCGCTGGCAAGCACTTGAACCGGAGAGATGTTCTGCACTTCATTGATAGCTTCTTCACACACATATTCGGCAAAACCTTCGTCCATAAAGATATTCTCCCGGCTTACGAAGTACCAATCTACCATGAAGATGGCTTGCAAACTGTATATACACTGCCCCTCAAAAACACCCAAAGAATCCCGCCAATAGCCAAAATAGGGGTCTTTACCCAAGTATTTATCGCCGATGTTCAAGCCTCCCAGATATGCCTTTTTGCCATCTACGATCACCAGTTTACGGTGATTCCGATAGTTCATGCGGCTGTTCAGCAAAGGGATCCACACGGGCATAAAGGGTACAAACTGTACTCCGGCTTCTCTTAACTCACGCTTGAAGCGACGCGGCAATTTCCAGCAAGCAGCATCATCATAGATAAAGCGCACCTGAACTCCCGCGCGGGCCTTTTGAATAAGAAGATCCTTCAGATAGTTTCCAGTGCTGTCCGCTGCTATGGAAAAATACTCCAGATGGATATGATGCCTAGCCTCAGCAATCCCATCGCAGATTGCAGCAAAAGCGATCCCGGTGTCACTGATCAATTTGATCCGATTTCTACTGGTCAGTATAGCCTTGCCGTTGGCTTTCAACAAGCGATGCAGCTTGTGTTCCAACCCATCTAGCAGAGTATCGGCGGAAAAACCGGGAATACGCTGATTCAAGTCGTCCAACACTTCTTCGTCAAACTGCTCTTTTTGATTGAACAGCTTGATCTTACGCCAGTTTCTGCCAAAGAACAGATAAAGTACAAAACCCACGATTGGCAAAAAGATCAATACCATGATCCAGGCCAGGGTATGAACCGGAGATGAGTTTTCCATTACGAGGATGATGATGATAAGCACCACAGTGATCGCAAATATCACGGAGATAATGCGCAAAGTAAATTGGGTGAAGGTCTGCAATATATCTCCTCCGCGCAGCAGTTGAATCGCAGACGCCACCAGAATTAAGCTACTCAACAAAGCTAGAATAATTAGCACGGAATCAAGTGCCTTGTGTGATTTTGTCATATCCTCTCCATTTGTACCGCAATCATATATTTCTCAGACTATTATGCCTCGTTTATTTGTCAAGCTTTGTGTTAGTTCGCACTAGCACATGCATGGATTCGGAGTTCGTCGTTCTATCATTCATAGTTGATTAGTTCTGAGGTGTTGCAGTGCTGCAGTGTGGGTTCGAATCGTCTCGTTTCGATGGCGGCCGGAGGTCACTTCAAATGATAGCAGTTCCGCTGCTTACGCAGACTAGGACGTCCGCAATCCTCTCAAAAACGCTGCGCATTTTTATCTGTGTAATCTGCGCGTTATTTATAAACGGTAAGATGCCGTTTCCACACTGTGCATGCCATCTATCCTCTCTACCTCCAGCAGTAGTGAAGCAGATATAAAGCCGTTATCATCCCGTGTTCACCCGATGATAACCCGATGATATCTGCTTCATATCACGTCGAAACTAAGAGCATAGATGTAGAAGCGTCGTCTTGTCACTCGGCATTTTGCACTTGACGGAATTGCCGCGATGACCGCTATGGATAGCATATATTTCGAAAGAGGATTTATGAGAACCAGCGCAACACAATTACTCTGTCTGATGCTATTATTTACGGCTATTTCCTGCCGCAAACTACCCCCGCAGAATACCGGCAAATACGTGGTATTATCCCCCGAAACGGCAGAGATCATCGCAGCTTTGGGTGCCGCTGAAGACATCGTAGGAGTAACAAAGGAATGCGACTTTCCCGAAGCCCTGAAAGCTAAAGAACTTGTGGGAAATTTTGGCGCCATCGACATGGAGAAAGTAATCTCTCTGGCACCAAAGATCGTCTTTGTAAGCGGGCTGGAGCAAGAAGCAATCTCTCTGGATCTGCAAAAGCTGGGCATCGAAGTGTATCGCTCCTACCCCCGCACAGTAAAGGAAATGTATCAAGAAATCATTCAGATAGGCAAGTTGATTGGCAAAGAGAGTGAAGCCAAAGCACTGAAACAGGATTTGGAGCAAAGTATCGCCACTATTGTGGAAGAAAACGCTGGTAAAGCCCGCCCGGATGTGTATCTGGAAATCTATCGCGATCCCTTGATGAGCGTGGCAGACGATTCTTTTGTGGGTGAAGTCATCGAACTGGCTGGGGGCAACAATGTTTTTGACCGTCTAGAACGGGATTATGCCAGAGTAAAAGCCGAAAGTGTGATCAAAGCAGCTCCGGACCTGATGATCTGCTATAGCAGGGACACAAAAGAGAACATCCTTTCCCGCAAAGGTTGGGATAGGATTCCCGCAATCCAAAACGAACGCATCTATTTTGAAGAAGATATGAATCCTGATCTTATACAACGTGCCGGACCTCGCTGTGTGGAAGGCATGAAGGCTTTGTCTGCTCTCTTTGATACATGGCGGATTGAGACTCAATGAAGCGATACATCTTTTTAGCCCTAGTCGCAATCGGCGCGATCGTCCTGACCTTCATATACCTGAATTGGGGCAATCCCGGAGGATACATCATCACCCAAGTTCGCCTCCCCCGCCTGCTTCTAACCGTGTTGACGGGCATGAGCCTGGCAGCTATCGGTTCCGTGTATCAGCTGATGCTAGGGAATCCTCTGGCAGAGCCGTATATATTGGGCATCTCCTCCGGTTCAGCATTTGGCAGTATCCTCTTCGCAGTCTTGGGCATGATTCTGCTAATGCCTTTAGGAGGATTCATTGGAGCGATTTTAACCATGCTCCTGGTGTGGAGATTAGCACAAAGGCGCAGTGGATTTGATCCCCGCCGCTTGATCATTGCCGGAGTAATCGTAGGGATGTTTTTCTCCTCTGGAATCTCTCTGATGATGTATCTGAACCGTCAGGACACCGTATTGATACTGGGAACTTTAATGGGCAATCTGGGACGAATCTTCAACCGTACCGAATACATAGTATTTCTGAGTTTGGCGGGCTTCATCGTGCTGCTGTTAGCCTGGCTTTTTATGAAGAGCCGGGCCTTGGACATCCTCAGCAGTTCTGATCTCTATGCTGCCAGCGTTGGCATCGAAGTAGAGCGCTTACGTAAACAGATATTCTTTGTAACTTCGCTGGTGGTGGGCATAGTGGTCTCTTATGCCGGCATCATCGGTTTTGTGGGGCTTATCACGCCTCACATCATGCGCCTGGTTGGCTTCAGAAATCAAAAAAAGATATTCCCCGCCAGCCTTCTGTTTGGCGCCGCTTTTCTCTTGGGAGCGGATTTCCTGGCCAAAAACCTCAGCGTAATCGAGCTGCCGGTAGGAGTCATTACTGCTGCGATTGGATGCCCCTTTTTCATCTATTTGCTCTTGCGAAAGTAAAATTTTATTGACACAATGACCGCATCCTCAGAATTATCGCATAAATAAGGGATTGTAGCTGATGGTAAATGACCAACTCGCAGCAGTGCTGCATCAGTTTTAATTAATGCTTCGAGATCCTGTGATTTATCTGGCAATAGATGATAAAGGTGGGGGTTTCGACGCTGAAGAATCTCTAAACATCCGCATTGCAAAAGCGCGAGCTCTACTGAGTGTTTTCAAGCTGGAAGAGTGCCAGGATCTGGCCTTCAGGCTAAACCAGGAGTTGCGGATTGCTTCGAGTTCTGATATGCAATTTCTGAATCTGCTTGCACTCACCCAGGCACATAAACTAAGCGGTAACATTCACAGCGCGGCAAACTATGCCGAAGAAGCCCTAGTAGCTTCAGAGAAGTGTGAAGACAAGATGATGAAGATTCTGGCAGAATGTGTGAAGCTAAGCTATCTCGTACCGGATGCGGAAGAGCTGGAAAGCAAAGCTGCCATCTTCTTTTTCCAAAAGAGTTCACAAGCGCTTTTAGCATCCCAAGTAAAGATGCCTCAGCTGCTCTTTGAAATTTACAACAATCTGGCCAAAGCTTTGAATCAGTTGAAAATGCAAGAGCAAGCTTTGCACTATCAGCTTTTGGCAGAAAAGCTTTTGCAAGACAATGGCGACATGGAGTTGAAAGTAAATCTGAATGCCAATATCGCCCTCTCCCAGATATTATTACAGCGCTGGGACGATGCCTATCACCGCCTGCGAGAAGCTGAACGCTTCTATCGCCAACATCATCTCTTGGAACCTCTCATCAAAGTAACCGACACTCTGGCTTTCTACTATCAAAAACGTCAGGATTACTTGCGTGCCTATGTTATGATGCGGCGATTAAATGATCTGAAAACCAAGCAGATCAAGGAATTGCAGCAAAGCTGCTCAATATGAGTGAATCCACGCTCTGCCGTAAGATCAAACGTTACGGTATCAAATAAGCTCTATGGCTTCACGATCTTTGTGTAGAGAGTTCCTCCACTGGCAGAACCGAAGTAGCCGAGAGCATATGTTACTCCGCCGTGCAAATAACCTTCCGGCATAAAGTTGTATTTGAAGTAATTAGCGTCTGTCACCATCATAGTCACCTTGTAGCGGCCAGAGAATACATAGCCCTGACGGTAATCCCGCAGTACGATATAGCTACCTTCTTGTTCCGCTTGGGGACCGGCGACAAATCTGCTCATGAACCAAATCCGGCGAATTCCCTCTCCGGCAGCATTATAGGCTTCTTCCATGCTTTCCGGTGCATGAGTATGGCCAAATATCTGCGTAGTGAATTACAGGGCAGTGCTGAACTCTTCCAGGCAATATAGCTCTGCAAACAGATTGTAGGTACCGCTATGTTCCGCCAGCGTATAACTACGATATCCTACATTTTTGCGGTTCAATACGTTTATAACTTCGCAGTATGGTTCTATGGAACCCCAGCTCTTTTGCCATTCATACTTTGTACTGAGGTCCAGACGGCAGTATGTAGGCAACCGGACCCCATCTTTATAGGAATAGATCAGTTGAAAGTCGGTTACGTCAAAATACGTGTGCTCTGGCTTTTCAGTGGGTTGTCCCGAGTTCAGACTGGAGTTCCCCATGTTACCAGTGTGTGGCTTCGCCTTGATTCAAACCTAGCCTCACAAATGATATTTTCCCCTATTTTTGAGGCAATAATTTTCGTATCAGGATATGCGTCAACATAATATGCAGTAGCATCACCTACCATAGCGGGAATCCTTTTGAATATTGTCCATTGATCTCACTGATGGCAACTACAAATACAGAGGCTGTCCCGATGAAGGACAGCCTTTTATATGCAATACGTATTACTATCTATTTATGATTCTATTACTTCCACATTGGCACGGGGAATACGAATGCGGGTGCCGTCGTCAAACTCCGCTTCCATAATGCGCACCATGGTTTCAGATTCCACTTTGGTAAGCTCTTCCGGCAATGCGGTCACTCTGGCAATGGTACCAAAGTGAGGCTGACGGATGATGCGTACCATGGTTCCAATTTCCAACACAGGCAGACTGGCCTCTTTGGAGACTAGTTCGCTTTCATCAAACTCCATGGGAATGATGATTTCGGGGCGGATAACACCGGCGCGGATTTGGGTGTGACCATGCACGGAAGCCTTTTTGCCGTCGAACTGTTTTAATAGATCGAAAGTCTTTTTTGCCATGGTAATCTTACCGAATCCTTCGGTACATATTATGGTAAGTCCCACGTTTTCATGTCCGGTGATGGCCACTCCAATGTCATAACCCAAAAGCTTCTTGATGTCCTGGTCGTCAATACCGCCGGTGATGATGGCTTTCACTCCGTGCTTACGGGCAATTTCGATCACATGGTAGGGCACAAAGCTTCCGGCGATGATGATCTTGCCTCTACATGATTCATCGATCTTTCCGGCATCAATCTCGTCATCCGGTGTAGTGGCAAGCATCTTCAGTTCTCCGGTAGTCTCGTCTCCGATACCGAAGATACCCTGGATGTAGGCACTTTTATTCTCTATTACAACGCCTTCTTCCGGGATCACATCCGTTACTACTCCATCTAGGAACGCTTTTACCTGTACTGGTATGCGAGGTTCACGCAGCAATACCTGTCCGGTAACGGCAGAGATGCTTTCCACCTCGCCATCCACGGGAGAGTGCACTTCGCTTTTGAAGATACCCAATCCAAAGAGGCCGGCATTTTCAGCTAGGATGGTTTTCTTGGTGATCTGGTCACCGGGTTTGATTCTGATGTATTTCTCCAATTGTGCAGGAGTTACACCCAGCTTGTTTGCGAGATTGAAGGGGACCACCTTTCCGGGAAGAAGGGTTTCGGCAACCACATCTTCGGCTTTCACCTTGGCTCCCTTTGTCACGAGGACTTTGCCTTTGAGGGGCAGAATGCGCTCTTTGCGCACGATCATACTATCGGTTACGGTTAATCCGGCAGAATATGCTTGTCCCATTGTTTCCTCCTATACCAAGATGTCTTCGGGATATGCTTTCAGCTCACGCATCCACTTCTTCAGATATTTGATGCGGTCCGATTTCTCTGTAGGCAGGACAAAGGGACGTCTGCCACGAGTATCCAATACTATGCCAACATTGCCGCCATGCAGATCCACACTCAGTTCTTTTGCTTTCTCGGCATTCAGGATGAGGCCGGAAGATGCTTTCAGAGTTGCTTTTGCTACTTTTCCAGCTTCACACGGAATCAATCTAATCTCGCCAAAGGGAATATCTTCTTCGAAGACACTGCCATCAGGAAGCTCCAACTTGGCATACAAAGCGGGCTTGCCGTATTTGCCTTTGCCCACGGGAGCCACACAGGTTCCCAGATACACCATACAGTCTTTGCGGAAGACCTCTGTGGCTGCTTTGGGACTGATCTCGGAAAGTACTCCCAAATGCGGCATCATAAAGATGCTGTCCACAGCCAACCGTGTGATGCCTTCGGGCAGGAAAGCATCGATGAGCATCATAACGGTCTGGAATCTGCGTGGAGCGTGAGATAGAACACCACCGGAGCCCACCAAAAGGCTAAGAGTCATCATGTTCACAATGGAAGCCCCAGAGGTAGACTGGCTGAAGGCTTCGCTGATATCGCGCTGCCGTTGCATTCCCTTCAGGCTGCTGGCAAATTCTTTGTGCTGCTCAAAAGCCAGGCGTAAAGCTTCTTTGGCAATTGCTTGTTCCAGCACCAGTTCTTCCAAAAGTGAAGGAATGGTGGTGGGGCGGATCATCTTGTTTTTGATCATATTGCGCAGTTCGCTTTCGTTGATATCGAAAGGAACCCAGCGCATGATATTGGCCAGTCCGCTGGAAGCCAACACGTTTGAGATACTATAACTCATACCCAGGTTTGCGCTCACAGTGCGGTTGAACACATAATCCTCGGTAAAGACACTGAATACGTCGGTGGTTGCTCCGCCAATATCCACACCCACTACTTCAATTTGCTCATCTTTGGCAATAGTCTGCATGATGTTGCCCACCGCTGCAGGAGTAGGCATGATCGGTACTTGTTGGTGATCCGGTCCTTGAGTCCATTCCATCAGTTTGTTATAGCCGGGGGCCTGCTGCATCACGTGTTCCATAAAGATGTCGTGAATCTTGTCACGGGCCGGACCCAGGTTCTCTGTTTCCAGTTTCGGACGCAAGTTATCGGTAATGATCAAACCGACCTTTTCGGACAGAGTCTTTTCGATCTCGCTCACTGCTTCCTTATTGCCGGCATAGATCACCGGCAGTTTATAGGATGAGCCCAGACGCGGCTTCGGATCAGCTCCGGCAACCAATTCCGCCATTTCCACAACGTGCTTTATGGTGCCCCCGTCTTCTCCGCCTGCCATCAGAATCATATCCGGACGAAGGTGACGGATGCGCTCGATCTTTTCGTGGTTCATGCGCTTGTCGTTGCTGGCTATTAAGTCCATCACGATGGCTCCGGCTCCCAGGGCTGCACGTTCGGCACTCTCTCCGGTCATCGATGCAACCACACCAGTAACCATCATCTGCAATCCACCGCCGGCAGAAGAAGTGGACACATAGGCATCCACACCCAGATCACCATTACGGGGGATGATGAACTCTCCATTTTCCATAAACTTGATATTGGGATTGTTATACTTCAGGCGGGCAAGTTCTTCCAATTCCTGAGTGGCATTTATCACACCTTTGGTTACATCGTTCAAAGGCGCTTCCACAGTGGTTGGAGCCTCGCCACGTATGGTCTGGCGATATTCGCCGTCCACATACTCGATCAAGATCGCCTTGGTGGTGGTGCTACCACAGTCGGTGGCAACTATCCGGGTCAGGCGTTTTTCATCGTATTGCATATATCCTCCGCTTATTCAGCTTTTATGTTTTATCTTAAAGATCTTGTTCCAGAAGTTCTTAAACTGATTCTTCCGGCGAGTCCGGCGCAATTTGGCTGCTGCCCGGCGTTCCCGGTTGATCTCTTCGTCCAGTTCATCAATGCGTTGTACCAGTAGTTTGATGTATTTCTCTTCATGGATCAACAGGGCAAATCGCTGGTACTTAGCGCTATCGAAGATTATCTCTGCAAAAGGCAGGATGAAATACAAGGCTTGACTGCCAATACTGTGAAGAGGATGCAGAGATTCTATCAGCAGAATCCCTGCTGGAGCCAATTGGCGGCTGGCGATAAAGCGCGCTACCTTGTCAATCAGCTCGTAAGCTTCTTCCTCGCTTATTGTGGATATGATCTCCGGATGCTTATAATTCATGCTCTATGCCCTGGTGGCAGTGTAACAGGCAACCTTGGCCGCACCGGCAGCATAAAGTGCCCTGCTGGCTTCACTTAGCGTGCTGCCTGTAGTGTACACATCGTCCACTAAAATCAGCCTCTTCCCTTTTACCATTGCTGGATTCTTCACCCGGAATGCTCCAGCCAGATTCTTTAACCGCTCTTTGCGTTCCAAAGTGGTCTGACTCTTTGTATAACGTGTGCGGCTGATGCAGTTCAGATAGCTCTTGCCCATCTTATGGGCAAGCTTAGAAGCTATCAGTTCGCTTTGATTGTAGCCCCGTTCCCGTTTCCGCACTCTGTGCAGCGGTACCGGAACCAGATAATCGTAGTCATCAAAGACTGTGGAGCCTTCGACTGCTTCTGCCATTTTATCGGCAAGATATCCGGCAGGAGAGCTTAATGCATTGTACTTCAGATCATGGACCAGACTCAACGCCGGCCCTTGATAACTAAGCGCAGAACGCACAAACTCGAAAGTATAGCCGATCTCCCTGCATTGAGAGCATGAGCCATTCGAGACAGGAGCTCCGCACTTGGGACATCCCTTACTGAGATAGGGCTGCAGTTTGCTTTCACAATCCGTGCATAGTTGTTTCTCGCCCCGCGCCAGGCGTGTATGGCAGGCAGAACAGACGGGCGGGATCAGCAAATCAAGCAACACCATCTAAAAACAATTCAATAGCCTTGAAAATATAGCTGCCATCATTGCTGCAAACGCTGTCTGTAGCAGCCCTTTCCGGATGCGGCATCATACCCAGTATGTTTCCGGCATCGTTCGTAATCCCCGCTATGTTATCAAGCGCACCGTTGGGATTAGTGGCGTCATTCACCATGCCATGTACGTCGCAATAGCGGAATAGAATCTGATTCTTATCTTGCAATCGCGCCAGACCGTCATCATCAATGAAGTAATTGCCTTCTTTGTGGGCAATTGGAATATCCAATACTGTGCCGGGGATTAAGCCCCGGGTGAAGGGACTATCGGCGCTTTCTACCCGCAGATATTGGTGTTTACAGATGAAACGCAGACTCCGGTTCATCATCAGAGCACCGGGCAATAAACCGGTCTCGGTAAGGATCTGAAAACCGTTGCAGATACCCAATATCAATCCTCCCTTCTTTGCGAAAGACAGCAGTTCTTTCACAATCGGGGAAAAACGGGCTAAAGCTCCGCAGCGCAGATAATCGCCATAAGAAAAGCCTCCGGGAAGGATCACCAGGTCGGGATTTTCCAGATCACTGTCCTTGTGCCATATCATCCGAGTGGAATGACCGCGCCGCTCGCATACCTCGTAGGCATCGTGGTCGCAATTTGAACCGGGGAATGTGATTACGCTAACTCGCAATGCTAGATCTCCTCCAGTTCAAAGTGGTAGGTCTCAGTATTGGGATTTGCCAACAAGCTGTCACAGATCTTTTCGACATCAACTTCAGTTTTCTCTTTATCGGTGGAATCAAGAGTGATCTCGATGTATTTGCTGATGCGGGTCTCAATCACATTGGCATAACCCAGATGGCTTAATGAATTACTTACGGCCTTGCCTTGTGGATCCAAGACGCTGGGCTTCAGTTGAACGAATATTTTGGCTTTTAGCATGGTACTTCCAAGTTTTTTATCAGAATACCAGTATTTAAGGCGGCTGGATTTAGTCAACTGATTTGTTTGATACTGCTTTGGATGGCTTTAGGAGACTGTTTAGGCTTCGCCTTCGCAATTGACGGCGCTGCGATGCAGGTTCGATACGTCCCCATATCGATAGCGTCCGGAGGTCACTTCAGTTGAAAGATGAAGAAATGAGTAATGATGTCACTGGCGCAACAGATCATAGCGAGGGAGCGTTGCGAAGCGAAGCCCCCTCGTAGTGTGGAAACGGCATCTTGCCTCCCCCCTCCCATAGAGCCCCCTTCATGGGCTACACAATCCTCCGTTGTCGACTTTATCTCTTTGATGGTCTTTGGCTCATCTTGATATGAAGCTGATATAAAGCCGTTATCATCCAGTGCTCACTCGATGATAACCCGATGATATCTACTGCGGTACTCTTTAATCCAAAGAGACAGAGATACAGCAAGGTAGACTATTTATGAAAAAGAACTTGACTGAGATACGAAGATGAAAAAAAATGTAGTTGGTCGCTTGGCCTTAGATAGAGTATAAGAACTGAGGAATATAAAATGTCCTCAAATAACCTGAGAAACAATGAGTTGGGAATTTACAC
>JALOBM010000047.1 GCA_023228285.1 Candidatus Cloacimonadota bacterium
TCCAATTTGCCTGATAATCTACCAAACGGTTCAAAAGCTTTATTCCTCCTCTGGTTTATCGATACTTGAACCTGATATTATCGGGTGATCATCGAGTGAACACAGGATGATAACGGCTTGATATCAGCTTCAACACTGGATCGAACAAAGGGGAAGAGGAGATGATTCAACCCAAATAATACACTGGAGTAACAAGACACTTATGCTATCTATCTCTGATAAAATAAGTTTAGGGGTGGTTTGGAATCGGGCAAAGCATAGAATCCACTCCAGATATTAAATCCCATTTTACCATTTAACATATAGGTATACAATAAGATACATAAGTTCCAAATGAACTCCACATTATCCGAGTTCAAAAACTCTCGTCGGCCGCTGTGGCATACAAAAATTGCCACTTCATACTTGACATGACACTAGATTTTTACTTTTCCCACAATATCTTCTAGTGCTTTGTGTTCCGTAAGCAGAAACTCGCCCAAGCCCATAATAAGCTCTGGAGCCGCCAAGGGATTAACAAAGTTTGCAGTTCCCAAAGCAATAGCTGAGGCTCCCGCCCATATAAATTCCAAGGCATCACGCCAATCGTATATACCACCCATAGCCAATATGGGAATTCTAACAGATTGTGCTGCTTTATAGGTAAGAGCCAGTGCTACGGGTTTGATCCCATTTCCGGTGTAACCGCCAATCCCCTTCTTGATGCGCGAAAGACCGGTTCGATAGTCAATCGCCATCCCCCACAAGCTGTTTATCAAAGCCAGAGAACTGGCACCGGCAGACTCAGCAGCTTGGGCTATCTCAGCAATATCACTAACATTGGGGCTCAGTTTTACGCATAGCTCTTTTTGAGTGAGATGAGCCAAGTTTTGAACCAGATTAAATACAATGTCCGGATCTGTACCAAAAGCTAAACCTTCGTTTTCAACATTGGGACAAGACACATTGATCTCGTATCCCGCTATACCAGGGCATGCTTCCAATGCCTCCATCATCAAGCAGAAATCTGTGACGCTGGAGCCGGAAAAACTAACGATCAAAGGAATATTCAAGTTTTCTCGATACAGTGGAAGCTTCTCTGTGATGAAGAGTTCCAAACCTGGATTTTGCAGCCCGATAGAATTCAGAAGGCCAGCTTCCGTTTCATATAGCCTGGGTGGTGGATTCCCTTTCTTTGGCTCTTTGGTGATGGTTTTACTTACGAATGCGCCTAAACAGGCAGGATCAAAGAACTCTAGGCTTTCCAGATCAAAAGTACCAGAGGCTACCGTAACCGGAGTTTTCAGTTCCAACCTGCCCAATCTTGTTTTCAGCAGTTCTATGGCATTCGGATGCTGTGTGCACATTTTTTCTAGATCAGTTCCCATCTTACCTCCGCTGAATTGAATACAGGTCCTTCTTTACATACGCGACGATAACTCCAATCTTCACTACTGCCGATCGGAACGACACAACCGTGACATACACCGATACCACAGGCCATATATGCCTCCAGTGAACAATAATGTTCGATCCTTATCTCAGAGCTTGTTTCGGATGCAGCTTTCAGCAAACCTTGAGGCCCGCAGCTATACATGGTATCAATCTCATATTTGATGATGATTTCTTGCAGGTTGTCGCAGACTCTGCCTTTATGGCCTATGGAGCCATCTTCTGTCCAGATTTCATCGCAGGGAAACACATCTCCCTGAGAGGCTCCACCATGCATCCAATAGATCTGATTGTTGTTTATTAGCTGCTTTTGTAAATACCATAAAGGCGGATACCCTATTCCCCCGCTTAACAGCAGGATTCGTCTTCCGGAATACAGTGGAAATCCATTTCCACAGGGTCCGATCAGTTCAAGCGTGTCTCCGGCTCTCAAGCGTGAAAGGGCACTAGTACCGGGTCCCACCTTCTTGATCATGAAGCCAATACGTCCGCCTTGGTTGTCGTATATACTAACCGGCTTAAATAGCTTTGGCATGGCGTGAGCGGTCTGAGCACTTGCAAAGCTCGCCTGGGCCCTGATTTCGTAGAATTGCCCTGGTTTGCCTGCAGCACCCAAAGCTTCATCCCATATCCAGAGAATGAAGTAACCGTCAGATAACTCTTCGCGAAGCTGTATCGCTCGTTGTCGATATAGTGGTTTGTACATTTATATATCCTGATAGCTTATTTTCCCATTCATGAAGGTATACTTTACTCTGGTGGCAAGAGTTTTATCCAACCAGGGCGTATTTTTACTCTTGGACACGATATTTTCCCGAGTAAAAGTGGTGTAGTCTTTCAGATCGATGATACACAGATCCGCTGCTGCACCCTGTTTTAATACACCCCCTGGAAGACCTAGTACTCTGGCTGGGTGAATAGTAAGATTATCTACCAGAGTGGCAAGACTGATCTTTTTGGGGATAACCAAGTTCTCATACAAAACTGCAAATGCTGTTTCGAATCCGATGATACCAAATGGCGCGTGATCAAACTCACGTTCTTTCTCGAAATCGGCATGAGGAGCATGATCTGTTGCTATACAATCGATAAGCCCTTCTTTTAAAGCGGCAATGCATGCCAAGCGGTCATTTTCGCTTCTAAGGGGAGGCTTCATTTTAGTATTTGTATCAAATGTCCCGCATGCTTCCTCTGTGAGAACCAGGTGATGAGGAGTAACCTCACAAGTAACTCGGAGTCCACGCTCTTTCGCACTGCGCACCAATTCCAAAGATCTGGCAGTAGAGATATGGGCTATATGCAAACGGGCACCGGCGCTTTCAGCCAACATGATATCGCGGGCAACAATCACTTCTTCCGCTAAAGCTGGAATTCCAGAAAGCCCCATTTGAGTAGCAATCTTTCCGGAATGAATCTGTCCACTTCCAGCCAAAGCATAATCCTCCGGATGCACGATCACAGGGATGTCGAAATTTGCTGCATAACGCAGGCATGAAAGCATCAAACGAGCGTTCTGAACACATTTCCCGTCATCACTTACTCCTACAATACCTCCGGATTTCATCGTTGCCATTTCACTTATTTCTTCACCCTTGCTCTGTTTGGTAAGGGCTCCGACCACATACACTCTGGCGCTTCCGTGTTCCTTGGCTCTTAATTGTATGTATTCCACTGAGGCAATATTGTCTGTTATCGGCACTGTGTTTGGCATGGCACACACTGCTGTAAAACCACCTTTTGCCGCACTTTTTGTACCAGTAACGATGTCTTCCTTGTAGGTCTGTCCGGGATCCCTCAAATGAGCATGTAGGTCTATAAAACCAGGGAATACTGCTGCTCCAGCAGCATCGATAGTCTTGTCGGCCTTGTCCGAAATCTTTTCTGCGATTAACGCGATCTTTTTTCCATCTATCAATAGCTCTCTTTTCAAGAGCTTTCCATCTAAGTACACACGAGCATTTTTTATAAGCGTTTTCATCGTTATTTCTCCTTCTGCCTTAGGCTTTGCCACCCAAAATCAGGAACATCAGCGCCATTCTGACGGCAACACCGTTTGATACTTGTTCCACTATCACACTATGTTTGCTGTCTGCAATCTCGGGTAAGATTTCTACACCGCGATTCATTGGGCCTGGGTGCATAATCAAAGCGTTTGCCTTAGCGTACTTCAAGGTCTCTTTAGAGAGAACATAATGCTTGCTATATTCTTCCAAACTGGGAAAAAGGCCTTCGGTCATACGCTCCAATTGCATACGGAGACCCATTACAACATCAGCACCATAGAGGGCTCGCCCCAGATCATATTCCACTTTACAACCATATACACTTTCCAGATTTGCCGGCATCAGGGTTTTTGGCCCGCAGACTGTTACTCTTGCTCCCAGTTTACGCATTCCGATCAGGTTTGATCGAACAACCCGGCTATGGAGAATGTCTCCTACAATAGTAATGTTCAAACCCTTCAAGTCTCCGAGCTTTTCCCAGATGGAGAATATATCCAGCAGAGCTTGAGTGGGATGAGCATGCCGGCCATCCCCACCGTTAATCACTGGTTTTTGGGAGTATTTGTGCACAAGCTGAGGACTTCCAGGTGAACTGTGGCGGATACAGTAGAGATCTATTCCCATTGCATTAAGAGTATATACTGTATCTTGTAGGCTCTCTCCCTTTTGAAGAGAGGATACACTGGCCTGAAAACTCACAACATCGGCAGATAGACGATTGGCCGCAAGTTCAAAACTCATACGGGTTCGGGTGCTGTTTTCTACGAAGAGTGTGCAGATAGTTTTACCGCGCAGTGTCGGTATCTTTTTGTACTCACGGGTATTGATTTCTTTCATGCCCTTTGCTGCTTCGAGAATATACATAATCTCTTCACGTGAGTAATCGTCCAAGTCGTAAACGCTACGACCTACAAATTGAGGATTCATCTTTGCTCCTTTCAAGCTCACTGGCGTTGATTAAAGGTATAATTTGTGTCACTTTGGAGATCATGCTGTATTCGTCAAGTACAAAATAGCGTTTTCGATACGTGTTCCAATTATCTTGTTGTAGTGCATGAATATACAAATAGTCCTGTTATCTATGTTCGATATGATCGATAAAAAGGGCTTGACTTATTCTGCCATGCATTTTTTATTGAAAGAAAAGAATAGCACAGGAGATTCCTTATGAGAAAACTCATTATAGTCTTGCTGGCTCTGGCATTAGGTCTGGGCGCATGCAGCAGCGCCAGGCAAAAACTGAGCCCTCAGGCAAATGTGAATGCCAAAACCGCAGGTGTATATTACGCACAGCAGAATGTGGAAAAAGCAGAAGAATTCTACCGTAAAGTTCTACAGACACATCCCGATCATGCCCTATCCCTACGCCGCATTGCGGACATCAGCCTGCATAAAGGTGAAAACTTCCCCTTACAAGCTGTACAATACAATAAAGAAGCCTTTGAGAATTATAGTAAAGCTCTTGCCATATATGAAGGATACGAGAATCTCAGCAACGAAGAGAAACTGGACATCAGAGATATGACGCGCCGTCGTGATAGTGCCTGGACCAGGATTTACCGTGCTGGTGACGCAGCCATTACTGCTGGAAACACACAGGAAGCCATGGAAATTTTTGTACTCGCCCACGAGCTCAGACCGGATCGTTACGAACCGATGATCCGCCTAAAAGACATCTATCAAAAAGAGCTAAAGGATGATGCAAAAGCTGAAGAGATTCTCTTGAGTCTGATCCAGCAGGATCCAAACAACCAGGACTACATCCTGGAAACCGGTGCTTTCTACTTCAACATGAAGAACTGGACCGAAGCCACAAAGTACTTCGAGAAAGCCAGAGTAAATGCTCCAGCCAACACAGACAACCTCATGAATCTCTCCTATGCTTATTATGAGATGGAACAATACGCTAAAGCCCTTGAGACCATACAGGCTGCACTTGACCTGCAACCCGGCGACGTTGACATTATCCAAAATGCCAAGGATATCGCTTATCGCGCTGGCAACAAAGAGCTTACAGCTACATACTTGAAACAGCTCATCAACCTTAGATCAAATCAAGAAGACTATGCTCAACTTTGTATGCTACTCAATGATCTGGAGAAGTATCAAGATATGATTGATTATGCTCAAAAATGGTATCAATGGGACAACACCAGCGAGGATGCAGTTCAGTTCATCATTCTGGGTGCTGCTAAGACTCAGAATACCTCTCTACAGGAGACTTTTACCAGAATACTGCAGTCTTTGAAAGGATAACAAGCTAAAGCTTATGCAAGGGGTGACCCAGTCACCCCTTTTTTTGTGCCATGAAGAAACAAAAGCTCAGCTATATATATGCGGCATTTGCCATCCTCGCATGGAGTAGTGTGTCCACAGCTTTCAAACTGGGATTGAAGCACTTGAATCCGGTAGGATTATTATTGCTGTCCTCCATAGTTGCTACGTTGTTTCTAGCTTCATATAATGCTGTTACCAAACGGGATTGTTTCCGCAGTTTTAGCAAGAACATCATGCGTTCATTCCCAGCGGGATTATTGAACCCATATTTGTATTATATAGTTCTATTTACAGCATATTCACGTTTAAGGGCACAGGAAGCGCAATCTCTGAACTACACTTGGGCATTGGTACTTCCTCTTCTATCAGTTCTGCTGTTAGGAGAACGTTTCAGATGGAAGGATTTGTATACACTGCTAATCAGCTTTGTTGGTGTCTTGCTCATTTCCACCAAAGGAAAACTATTATCCCTGAGCTTCGATGATCCTTTGGGAACTGCTTTGGCTTTGGGTTCTTCGATAATATGGGCTTTGTATTGGATTATTAGCCTAAAAGACGCGCGAAGTAACTCCATTAAGCTATTCTACAATTTTCTGGCAGGTACTATGTTTGTCTTACTTCATGTGATAATTGGCAAGATAGGTGTCTTTAGATCTGATTTTATATTGTGTCCTGCCATATTGCTGTCTTTATGGGTAGGTATATTTGAAATGGGGCTTACCTTCATTCTATGGTTGAAAGCATTGCAATTAGCAGAGAACACAGCCCGTATCTCAAATTTGATCTTTCTAAGCCCCTTTCTCTCGATGTTCATAATATCCGGGGTATTGAAGGAGCAGATTCATATCGCCACAGTACTGGGATTGATACTCATTGTGGGCTCGAATCTATTACAGAAAAGTGGCTCTTAAACTTGTCCAGCAATCTTTTGCTTGCAGATTTCAACAGCTTTCCTGCTCCGCTCGATTTCTTGCTTGTTACCTAATTGCTCTTTTAGTGCCAGACTGCGTTCATAGAATGACAGCGCCGATGCATAATCATGCATTTCATAATATACATTTCCCAGGTTTCCCAGAGCTTGAATAATTTCCAGTTTGTCATTCATTTTGGTAGCCAAATCCAGCTTTTGATTCAGCCAATCTGATGCCTCATCCAATCTGTCCATATTCAGGCAAGTCCAGCCGAGATTGCCCAAGGCTATGGATTCATCCTTCAGAAACATACTTTCCCGGCTTAACTTCAAACTGTTTTCGAAAGCTGTATATGCCTTGTCCCCCTCTCCTTGTTCCAGGAAAATTAAACCCAGATTTGAGTGAGTTTTGGCTTCCCGTTGTATCTCCCCCATTTCGCGGGCAAGCTCCAGGCTCCGAAAGTGATAATCCAGAGCTTCAGGGTAGTTCTCATGATGTTGATACCATATTCCCAAGTTACTTTGTGCAACGCAGATCTGCAGTTTATCATCTATTTGAGTAGCAACTTCGTAGCCAGCCTGAAACTGTTTCAGAGCAGTATCAAAATCCCCGCTGTAGAAAGCAGCTATACCGTTAAATCGATATATTTCGCACATCAGAGAGCTTTGGGGAACTGCCAGTTTGGTAGCAGATTCTATATATTCCGTTGCATCCGCCCATTTCCCCGTCATCCAGAGGATATCGGCCATTCTCACCATTAATTCGCATTTCTCTTGATCATCTTCTGAATACTCCAGGAGCTGGCATCCCAGTTTCAGGGCTAGGGAATTGTCGTAAACTTTTGCTGCCTTATCAATTCCCTGCTTCAGATACGGAATAGCCTTTGGGGGAATCTCTGCTTTTACATAGTGATCTGCCAAAGTAAATACAAAGTCGTCCAGATTGCTGGAAAATACGTTCTCTATGGCTGTTGCGGTCAATTCATGCAGCATCTTTCTATTCTGATGCAATAGAGTTTGATATGCCACTTCTCTGGTGGTTATGTGTTTGAAGAAGTATGTGGAGAAGTCAAAGCCCAATAGCTTCATGATCAACGAGTGTTCTTCCAACTGCCCCAGAGTGCTCTCCACATTCACAGAATCACGGAGCATGGATTCAACCTCACGCAAAATCTCAACAAAGAATTCATTTCCAATTACTGCTGCTTTGTGCAGGATTAAACGCATGTTTGGGGGAAGGTTATCCAAACGTGAAAGAATAAGAGCATGAAGATTTCCGGGTACAGGATATTCGTCCATATCAGTTTTTGGCAGATTCCCGATGTAATTGCACCACTCTTCCAGATAAAAAGGATTCCCAGCAGAAAGATCGATCACCAGCTGCAGTGTTTCATCGCTAAGCTTTTTACTGCCAGCATAAGTTACTAAAAGCTGAGTTATCTTTTCCCGATCAAAAGCTTTTAACTCCATCTCCGAGAAGGACGGATGACCGGTAATCGACTTGAGAATAGAGTAATCCAGCCTATATAAAGCCAGAATCAGGATTGGGGGTTCATCTATATGAAACCTGTCCAAGATAAAATCAACAGCTTGTGCACTCGCATCATCAATCAAATGAATGTCATCCATGATAATGATGATCCTTTTACCTTGTGCCCTTGCTTGATTGATCATAGCAAGCATAAGAATCTCGATCGCCTGTAAAATATGATTCAAAAGGTCTTTTCCCTTTTGTTCTATGCGTGGATCTGGGATCCTAATCTCCATCAGCAGAGCTATTAATGGCAGACAGTCCAAAATATCTGCTGGATTCTCTGCATTTGTTGCCAAATCTTTTAATCCGGATGTAAGTAATTCTTTTTTTTGCAGAGCTGCGATGTTATGCTTGATCTGGAAATAGTTCTCGAACATACGGGTAAAAAGATTGAAAGGACTGGGGCTAATGGGCGAGCAATATCCCTTTAATATCAACGTATCCTGTTTTCTGGCGCAGAATTCATCCAACAATCTGCTTTTACCGATCCCTGCATCACCCTTCAATCCTACAATGCGTATGCCTTTTTGGGATTCCTGGAATGCAGTCTCCAATATCATCATCTCTTCTTCACGACCGATAAATTCTGTAGTGGTGGATTTGAAGCTTTCCGACTTTTGCCCTAGCACCAGCCAGCAATCTATGGCTTCATCCATCCCCTTTACCTCTACAGGGCCGTGACTTTCAAACTCGAATATATTTTCCACCATAAGCATAGTTCGCTTTGGCATCATGATTCGATTGACGGGAGCGTTGCTTTCCATCCTGCTGGCCAGGTTCACTTGAGGCCCATATACTGTGAAATCACCTTCCCGGGATTGACCTACTTTCCCCACGGATACCATGCCAGTATTTATACCGATGCGCAAGCCCAATTCCACGCTTTCGAAGCCTGCTTCTCTGTTCAAAAGCTTGTTGTAGAGTCTCAATTGCTCCTGCATCTTGATAGCGGCAAGTACACACCTTTGGGTGTCCTGTTCCGATGCTTTTTTGGCACCAAACAAAGCCATAATGCCGTCGCCCATATACTTATCCACAAAGCCACCATAGAAGGTAATACAACGGCTAAAAATCTTCATGATCTCGTCCATCTTACCGTGAATCACTTCCGGTTCAAATAGATTTGATATATTGGTGAAGCCTTTGATATCGGCAAATAGAACCGCTACTTCACGAAGCTCGCCTTCCTTTAAACTCTTTTTTTGCTCCTCTGCATCTTCGCTAAGGAAATCCGGACCAAAGAACAGGGTGTCTTCCATTATAAACTACCTATCACTTTCTCCACCAATGGCGGAATCAAATCCCCAGATTTACCCTGAAAGAACTCATCGATAAAATTGAAATTATCAGGTTTATCCAAATTAACGGCTATGGTATGCGCACCAAAGTACTTTGCTGTCATCACAAAGCCTGCAGCAGGAAACACAGTGCCGCTGGTTCCTACCACGATAAACACATCGCAATTCTTCAGTTTACCTTCGATCTCATACAGATAATAAGGGATTTCCCCAAACCAAACAATATCAGGTCTCAGAAATCCACTACACTTCGGACAAAGGGGCACATCCATATCCAGATCAATCTCATCCAACTGATATCTACTACGGCAAGATACGCAGAAACAACTCTTCAAGCTTCCGTGCATCTCGTAGATTCTCTTGTTACCGGCTTTAGTGTGTAATCCGTCTACATTTTGTGTAATCAGATGGAAGTTATCCCCCAAGGCATCTTCCATCCTTTTCAAGGCAAGATGAGCCGGATTTGGATCTACATTGATGCTGTCTCCATATCGTTCCTTATAGAATCCCCACACGAGCTTGGGATTCTTCTGAAATCCTTGGGGACTAGCCACATCTTCCACGCGATGATCTTCCCACAATCCCCCGGAATCTCTAAAAGTCCGGATGCCGGATTCAGCACTGATTCCGGCACCGGTTAGAACAAGGTATTTCTTCATTTCATTAGGATCATTTTCTTGGTCTGGGTTATACTCTCACACTTAAGTCTATAACTATAGATACCACTTGCCACAGGATGACCATTTTTATCGCGGCCATCCCAGGTAAACACATTTTCCCCGGCAGGTACTTCACTATTTACCAAATCTGTGACCAGTTGCCCCTTCAGGTTGTAAATACTCAAGCGGACTTTAGCAGATTTTGGTGTATAGAAACTGATATTGGTGTTGGGATTGAAGGGGTTGGGGTAGTTTTGCTTCAGGCTTATCTGAACAGGTGCAGCAATGGCTTCATCGGAATCACTGGTAGATTCCACTCTAACGTCGTCTATGTACCAACCTTCACCTGCCACGTATCCATCGCTGCCAAAGACAAATCTGAATTGAGCAACTCCGGTGATGTTACCCAGTTCAAAAATTGCTTCCTCCCAGCTAAAAGATCCGGAATAGACAGGAGTTCCAGAATCAAAAGGAGAAGCTGGATTGTTATAAATCGTTTTCGGATAGCCACCTACAGGCTCTATAGAACTCCAGCCACCACCATTGAGAGACATTTCCACCAAACCTCCATCCCAAGCTTGGCTGGGATAATCGTCATGATCCTCGGCATCCATCCAGTGCCAAAATTTCAATACACTCCCGGGGTTTACTGCCAGTTCCGGAGATATTAGTGCACCATATCCTGATGAAGTATAACTCGACAAATCCTGGTTTCCAAATTTCATAGACCAGGAACCATCTGGAGTGTTATTTCGTTGTGAACTGCGATGCCATTGATTTGTAAAGCCCTGTTGAAGCTGAACCGATTCCCAGTTTTGTTGATCTGCCTCAAAACCGTAGTTTATCAAACCAATGCTCACTTGGAACCTTCCATCAATTGCGTTGCCATTTTCAGCTGCAATAACATAGCTCAGAGATAGTGATGATCCGATTTCAGCAGTATCAGCCACATGTACATCAAACACCTGATTATACGATGTAGTCCCGCCTCCGGGCACCGGATCAAGAACCAGTTCAAAAACGTCTGTAGTCAATTGTGGGTCTTCCGTAAACACTAATATAAATGGTGTAAGAGCATTTCCGGTACCAGTGTTGTTTAGTGTAAAGCTGATAGATGCGGTATCTCCGGGCATTACATACAAATTGCTTCCGGTTACACTATAACTGCCAAGGCTAAGTACAGGGGCAGCAAGACGTAAGTTGTGGAATGATTCTGTTTCATAACCATCGAAGCTTGCATTGAATACCAGGGTAGCTTGAGAATTGTCCGCAAAAGAGCCCATCACACGGATCTGGAAAGCATCATCTACTATCAAGCTATCACCGGCACTAATGCTTTCGAATGCATATGTCCCCTGTAATATCTCAATATTTGATGAGGGGCTGTTGAGGGTAATCACGCCAGGATTTTGTTGATCTATCAAACCCATATTTTTGATCGTGGCTGAGATGCCCAATATATCTCCGGTATGGATCAGACCGTCTTCATCGGAATTGCTTACGTTCCAGCATACGATATAAGGCATATTGTTAGCAGTAACATATACAGTATAGTCATATGGATAAAAGTTTGGTGCTGTAATGTAGATCTGATAGTTACCTGGTACAAGGTTTTCTTCCAAAACTATGTTAAATACACCAAATTCACTGGATTCACCTTCATAAACAACTTCTTCGCCATGCTTTATTCTGATAAATGAGTTTGGGGCATTGGTCACAATTTGGTATGAATTCAAACCCACCATCCAGGAAACGGGCAAGTTTACACTCATTGTTTGGGGACTGTCGCTCCAAACGCGGGTAACTGGACAGCCAAACAGATTGGTTTCATAGGTAACCCAATACATTACCAAATTGTCGTATATGAATGGTATGTTATCGATCTTGGAATCCACCAGAGTATAGCCCAAATTGTGGATGTTTTCTCCGAAAATGGCATCTATGTATTCTCGATGGAAGTATTGACTCGCTCCATCTGTGGAACCTTGCATACCCCAGCCATAGCGAGAATGAGAGATCATACCTGCTGCTGCAGTAGCTATCGATGTGAACTTCTCACTGATACAATCCGCAGTATATTGACCAGCTGTGGTCTCTCGGTTGTCAAAGCTTCCGGCATAACAACCTTGAGTGAAGTAGATTGAGTAGTTCTCGGTCTGACCGTTATTTGTAATTTCAGTATCGGATACAAGGTTGTTTGAGAGCCTCATGTTGTAGGTAGTATTTGAATGCCCCAGATGATTAACCAAAGTTGCACCTTCTGACAAAAACGGTTTTATCTCAGTGCTACCCCATGCATCGGAATAGCCATAAGTTCTATCGTACAAGGTACTGATATCCCAGCTTGTTGGTACTCCTACTGTGGTGTAGCCATGTGAGCTGGATCCCCCAATCATCTCATCCATATAGTCTCCACCCCAGGTAGGACCGTCCCATAGCCATTCTCCCACAAATGCGGCGCTGGTTACCTGTTCTTCAACCGGGAGGATTTGGTACAATGTGATTTTATTAATTTGATTTGCAATCTCAATATCGTTGTTATAGCATATCCTGCCGATGGCCAATTCCGGAGCCAGGTCAGCTTCCATCACTTCACCCCAGTATTGGTCATTATCGGTATTCCAATTTCCGTCCAGACTAGAATAATACATATCTGCAGGGATATCGCTATCTCTTTCACTACCAGTACCCATATCTACGATAAACCCCCGATGTGGGATCAAATCCGTGTCTCCACCCAATAGTACAAAACGTAAGGGGTTACTTTCATACACACTGATGATATAATTCCTTATCTTTTCCTGCAAATCACTGCCAGCTTGTGAAGCAGCGATCTCGGATATTGGTTTCATATACACTGAAAGCCCCTGGTTTGTATATAAATTTTCCAGAGGTTCCCAATTGCTTACCTTGGCTTCATCCACTATCATCAAGTACTCAATACCAACAGTTCGGTCGGAACGATATGATGGCACTGCATAATGGTTATCCACGCACTGCATCAGACGTTGAGAGACGAAAGCATCTTTCTTCAGCAATCTGGTGGCTTCCCGAGCTCTGGTGCTGGGCTGATACTCAATCTCTACCACAGCACTTTTATAAAAAACAAGTTCATTTTGTTGAGGGTAGTACTCAAAAGGTGAAAAAGATCCAAATGCTATGGGATGACCATTCATAAATTCAGTTCCAAAGCCTCTCTCAGGATTTTGGGGATACACATCATCAGAGTTGTATATTTGGGGATTTGGTTTGTCTGTTTCCTCAATGATGGTATGAGAAAATGGATATTGTCTCTGCACTGGAGCTACGATATCTTTCAGAGAATAGATTACCGGACCATCTCTGCGAACTGTTATGGAAATAGCTTCATTGGCTTCTGGAAGCAAAAGACTGAAGCCAAAATACGGTAAATCGGGTTCTCCCGGTTTCCCAATATTCTTTGCTCCATCTAGTTTTACAATGGTGCCCAAGGCTCCTTCTTGTATAACTGGAGTATTCATTTGATAGTGTTGGGTAATTCCTGCTGCCATGAACACTGTCAGCATCGACATAGCAATTGTCAACAATAGAGATTTCATAATAATACTACCTTCTCAATTCATTTGTTTTTCTCTCTATTGAATAACAAGCAAGCAGTATTCCAAAGCTGCAATTATGTGTAATCGAGTAGGGTGATGCTGGATGATCAAGTCCAGCATCATCCCTCTCACAGAACCGTGTGTACGGGTCTCGTACACGGCTCCTGATAATCCTTGTAATTACTCAACGTAGCTAAATAAAACACCGATCTTGATACTTGTTAAATTAAATAACTTCATCTCTTTGAACCACTTGTTGGGAAGAGCAAAACTCATATGGAAACAGGCAGAGTTTCTCCATCTCGTCATAGATATCTTCGGACATTCGCCTTTGAAGCCATTCCTGCGTAATTGTTTGTGGAAGGCTTTCCAGCTCTTCCATTCCCGCATCTTCTTCATCCGCAATCGCCTCCGTATCCATTCCAAACGCCCTTGATCTCATGTTGACTTCCCGCTGGTAAGGCGTCAGGACTTCTTTCAATCCATCGGCACAGAAAGTATTCTGGGCAAACCAAAAAAAGCCTTCGTAGTGAAGGCTCGTTCTTACCTTAATACTAGGGTTTATTTTATCTTGATTAATTTGGAAGAAACTGTGTTGCCATTCTGGTTTACTTTCAAGAAGTATATTCCAGTAGGGCATGTTTTGCCGGACTTGTCCGTGCCATTCCATACTACCACTTGACCAGGCTTGGATGAGTACTTACGAATCAATTGCCCGCGAAGGTTGTAGATACCGATATCAATCGGGGAAGCATCCTTGGATTCCGTTACCAGATTTACTTCATTCCGGAATGGGCTGGGATAAGCGTTCAATACCAGATTGGGAACAGAGATCAGATCTTCGACACTTGTGCCATACTGCTCCCAAGAGTAATCCATTCTACTGGTATCTGTCAAAGTATCGTACATGGGAACTTGCTCAATTTCGTAGCTTAGATTGCCGTTATCGTCGTAGAAATAGTTTATCCTATGTTCTGTGTACCAATTTTGGTTATCGTAGTATTCCACATTGTGCATAATTTTTTGCAGTTGGGAGTTATAAGTGATTTCCTCGTGGTTTTCCGGTATCCACTGCCCACCGTCCCAATAGAATATATCCAATTGAGTTATCAACCCCGGCAACATGAAGTTGTTATCGTTCATCATCATGATTGGTAAAGACTGAGACATATATTCAATGAACTCGGGACCAGTGGTTGTATCCTGGGCATGATACTGATACAGTTGCTTATTATTCGTTACCCAATTGACTGAATCCGCAGACGACACACTATGTTCTTCCATAACTCTTCCATTTTCATCACAAACAAAGGTAGTATGGAAATAAGGTGATTGACGATCATATTGTTCAGCTTCTTCCCAGCCATAAACTTCTACACAGCCCCCGTTCAGATATACCAGATGTATGCGGCTCATGGGAATCCAGACTCTGAGCCCCATCTCAGTTCTGTACATATACATGTGGGTTATGCGGTTCTGGTTATCAAATGTGGCCGTAAGTTTCAGGATCGGAAATAACATACCCTGTACATTCATACGGATTTCATTCTGAGTAATACGTCCCGCATTATTATAGCTTATATATGAAACCATTACGTTGGGAATCCAATCCCCAATACTCTCTTCCCAGCTATCCATGTGCATGGAATCAATCTGAGCGGTATTGTTTGAATTATAAAATGGACGAACCCTCATTTCTGGGATCCACTCGCTTCCTTCAGCATAGCTTTCAATCTGCTGAGACCAACGCCAGGCACGGGAAACGGGCATTACGTTGTTGTACGTGAACGGACTATCGAAGACACCGGCGAATATGATTACCGGTAGTAGTAGTACAAAAAAGGGTGTTATGATCTTCTTCATTTTTCGCCTCTCTCTTTTAATACTATATAGAATAACATCAATATACGCTGCCGTCAAGTTATTTCTTCTATTAACACAGATTCTATCCCACATCCATCGTTGTTTTCCCGCCAAATAAAGATATGGATGTTGCCAACCCTGAGAAAAGCCCTGCTTGCCTTATCCGTGCTACGCAATCAAAGAGCCTCTCAAAGACATCCTGAGCGGGGCTTGGGAGGAGTTCAAGTTGTGTTTGAGATGTGTAGAGGATATTAGACAGCTTGCCTGCTAAAAAGAATGTCTTGACTCGAATGACCGGGCAGAATTTTTGTAGGAAAAATCTGTTCCGAGGAGTGATAATGGAGAACATCTGCATAGGCATTGTGGGAAATATAGGCGTAGGCAAATCTACATTTATAGAAGCAGCCAGTACGGCACCGCTTAGTAAGACTCTTATCTCAGTATATCCCAAGGCTCATGGCACTGAAGGTGTGTATGCATTTCCGGAAAGGTTCAATCCCATTGTTCTGGATTCTTTCTATAAGGATCCTGTAGCAAATGCTTTTATGGCACAGATCGAGTTCTTCAACGGACGTTTGGATCGCCAGCGGCTAATACATTCATGCCGGGGTATCGTGCTGGAAGACCGGACCTTAGCAGAGGATTATCACATTTTCGGTAAAGCTCAGCGCATCCTTCAGAACATGTCTGAGCCGGAGTTTATCGCTTACCAGAGAACTTACAGGCTAATGACGGAACAGATAAAGGAACCAGACCTTTTAGTCTATTTCAGAGCTGATGTTCCAACGCTTTTAGATAGAATTAAAGAGCGTGGCCGCGAGAGCGAGCTGTCGATATCGGCAGATTATCTGAATCTGTTGAACAATTTATACGAAGACTTCATTGCCCACCACGTCAGTTGTCCCGTGCTGATAGTAGATGCTGATACCGCAATAGAAAAGTCCAAATGGCAGCGCCGTACCTTGAATCTGATTGCAGAACAAATCAAGTCCCTGGGGCTTCGCGTGTGCAGTCCCGGAATCAGTGAATGGGTATCTTTGCCGCAAACCGAGGCCACTCTGAAAGCAATTGATGCCGAACGCAACCTGGAGCAGTACCTGGCAGAACACCCAAAACTGATAGCCATTGCTGGAAACGTAGGTTTGGGAAAATCCACTCTCACTGCCATCATGGGACGCAGCCTGAAGATAAGCTGCCTCTACGAAAAGCCGGAAGAAAACCCTCTGTTGGAGAAGTTTTTGGGAAATAAAAAAGCCCATTGCTACGATCTGCAATTGCATTTTTTGGAGATGAGAGCCCAGCAAAGACGGCAGGGAAAGAGCGGCCAGATGAGCTATGTGAAAGATCGCTCCCTTCCCGAAGACCTTCTAGTATTTTGTAATCAGTTTCATGCAGATGGTTTGCTTACAGAGGATGAACTCGACAATCTGAGCACCCAATTCCAAACGGTAAACAGAGATCTCCCTTCCTCTGATCTGATAATCCTGTTGCATGGAAGCCCGTCTCTGGCTTGGGAACGAATTCAACAACGCGGCAGGGATATGGAGATCGAGGGCGGATGGCAGTTTTCAGAGATAAAGAATCTGAGTCGTTGGTACAAAGACTACTCTACAAACGTAGTAAAGCTTGGGTTTCATGATGGCCCAGTATTGGAGATCGATGTGGAGAAGCTTGACCTTACAAATCGAATTCACGTTGGCTATATCTTCGAAAGTGTGTTGGAAATCCTGAGCGCACAAGACTAGATTCTGATAGAAGACTGCGACCTCCGGTCGATTCACATGAAATCAGCTCCGCTGCTTATGTACTAATCTTTCCCAGTAGCCCATGTGATTGAGAGGCAGTAAAATAGCTTAAAATACTTCTTGACAAAAACACCTCGTATATTATTGTTGCTTTATGCTTTAGGCA
>JALOBM010000135.1 GCA_023228285.1 Candidatus Cloacimonadota bacterium
TACAAGGCTCTCAACATGAGCCCCAGCCCTGTTATAAAACCTCTAAAACAACAAAAATGTAGTCCCCACGAAAATCTTATGTGATTGCAGAACAGGCACGTACATATTTAAAGTGGTAAAGTCGGGTTAAAGATACCGGGATTATGTCCTAACGAAGTGATCCACTTCACATAATCATTCATAATTTTGAGAATATACTGTTTCTCCATCGTACCTGACAATGAAAGGCTCTTGGTGTTTTAATTTGATTCTAACTTCATTAACAACCGTTTCAATCATTCCCGACATTGTGCTTGCGGACTCGGGTTCTAATGATGCATACAAGCATTGATACAATTCTGTAAGAAATGTGTCTCTATTGATCTTGTAGGCATGTGATACTACGAGTAGAAGGTGTTCAGAAGGAAGCTTAGCATTTAGCGAACAAAAGAATGTATCGATCCAAGTTTCAATGTCATGGGGTTGAAGCAATCCACATATTAGATAGCACATAGCTGCATGATTCCAGTAGGATTCATCCTTAAACAAACACCCTAGGTTAAACCAAGCTAATCCGCACAATGCATCTGCCTCAATTGCATTTTCAAGAGACTCCATGTTAGGCTTACCGTCGGAAGCAAGTTTTTCCGCTGCTTGTGGTTGGCGTACTTGATTTGAAATTGAACAACCATTTACCATGTAGTCTAAACAACACCGTTTTAACATCCACTCAGATACGCTGAAATCATCCTTTGAACAGATGCTTAAGAAATCATCCTTTGAACAGATGCTTAAGAAATCATCGAATTTACCGAGTGCCTCTCTATACTGCCCATCATACATTAATGCATCTGCATGCAATGCTATTGTTTTTGGATCTTTTCCAATCTCAAAAGCCTGTAAATATAGCTTTGCAGATAGTTCGAACTTATTGAGATGAAACAAGACCCCAGCTATTTCTCTGTAGTAGTAATCTCTTCCTAAGTACTGAGGAGCAAGCCTTTTAGCTTTCCAATAAGAATGAAAGGCTTCCTTGAATCGCCCAAGACTTCTGAGAAGATTCCCCAAACTGTAAACGTAGGCTCCGACTTCTTGATCTTCACATCTCATACTGACTTCTACTAGTGTTTTTTCCCAAAAGGCAGCTAATGCTTCTTCGCGATGATCATCACCCACCACGCTCGCACGTAAAACAACAGGTATTGATAGCATCAAATCTGTGCTTAGTGATCCTTGATAAGATTGGTGTATTTCATCCAATAAACTGATGTAGATTGTACTGCGCATAAGCTTAGGCAAACAAACAGCATAAATCACCGGCATATCAATAGTGTCTCTTAACAATCCGTTGTCAGTTAGAATCTTATAGCCCCTTTCTGGCGAAGCATTTAGGATTAGCCATATTCCTATGCTTCTTACAATCAAAGGAACAATGCGCTTCGCTCCGTCAAGATCACCATACTGAGACTTATCAAAGTGTGATACAATACCTCCCATTCCGATGATTTCAACATTTAGTTCATCGTCGAATATCTTGGCTAAAACAACCGATTCTGAAGAGCTGTCTTGGAAAGTTACAATGTTATTGAATCGAAGCATCTCGCTTTGTATGTGGGATAGATACAGTAAAGTAGGACAAGACAGGGCTGCATTGGCATCTATGATTATGCTAGTTCTGTATGGCAATCTGATGTGATCGTTTTTAAACTGCCGGAGTAGTCGAAGCCGGGTTTCAATAGCTGTTGCTGTATCACCATCCCATTTATCTACTTCGTTGAATCCGATAGTGATTGACTTAGAATCAGGTTTTGAGTAGTAAAGATCAATTGAACTAGACCATTTCGAGTAGAATTCGTTTCTATGAGAAGAATATCGGACGATCAGAACAGGGATATCAAGTGAATAGAAATATTTTATTGTTTCAATTTTCATTGAGACTGAATGGATGTCCCTACTTTGTTTTGAATCGGTTGCCTTGAGTTGAACATAGAACATGAGACCAGTTAAGTTACGGAGCTCATCAATCAACTCAACTTCGCAGTCAATCCCATAGTCAAGATACTTTTCCCTAAACGCCCATCTTTCGGGCAGTAATAATCTCAGTTTGTTTTTTGATTCATCTTCAAGACTATGAGTTCTTGGTCTCTTAGGCATATTACTCCATTGTCATTTCAATCATTGTGTTATTCACTTGCAATTTTTTAAGTCATCTCTCATAGCCTTTACCAAGCCTTCAAATGCCAAATGCCTAACACCAGAACCAGGAGCAGTATCAACTATTTTCTGTGCAAAATCTGCAGATTCCTTTGACCCAAATAGCTGAACCCGGGTTTGCCAAAGTGCATATTCTTTCGCATTCTTTTCAGATGGCTCAGCACCTGCATGATGAAGTGATCTGAGAAGCCCCAGATAAGCACCCCTCTTTTCCTTATAAACTCTCTCGTTGATAATCTCTCTCTTCCGAGATATGGTCGTTATTATCGTAGTAATGACAGATCCGATTCCAATACCGCCTATCAAATACACCACTATGGTTATTATGTCCATACTAAACCTCTTCATTTCAATAACGTTACACATCCAACCCCGCCCCATATTCCTTCAGCCACTGCACCTGCTTCTGATAATCCGGGACTATCTTATCCACTTCATTCCAGAAGTCCTTGCTGTGCCTCTTATGTTTGAAATGCGCTAATTCATGCACTATCAGATAATTGATAACACTCACGGGTGCCATCATGATCTTCCAATTGAAGTTCACCTTGGGACGCTGCACTGAACACGATGCCCATCTGTTTTTGAGATCTATGATGGATACAGCTTCCACTTTCAATCCCATCATCTCAGCAAAGCGATATACACGCGGTTCTATGAATTTCTTACCCCGCTGTCTATAGAATTCCTTGAACATTCCCTTCAGCTTGTCCTCAGAGCCCTCAGGAGCATAAAAGTGCCTGCCTTTGAATTGGATGCCATCCACCTCGTCACTATATTGCAGATAGTAGTTTCTACCCAGATACAGGAAGGATTGCCCGTTCACCAATTCCCGTTTGATGGCTTTCTCATTCAGCAATGCCCGCTTTGTCTGATATTTGTATATCTTATATTCGTTTTGCTTGAGGAGGTTTTGCACTTCAAGGTCAGTAGTTCCATCGGGAACGATCACCGTAATAGAGCTATCCCTTTCGATATAGATTGATGCTGTCTTGCGCTTGCTATGTTTGATTACTACTTTGTAATCCAGACTCATGAGCCCTTCACCTCGGCTTCCCGTTTATGTGCCAGACTGATCAGTTCCGCTGTCAGCTTGGCTGCAACTGCTTTGAGGGGTTCTATGGTGCAATATTCAAGCTCGTCCCTGATATCGCCTTCCAGCCTTCTGCGTTCATTGGGCTTCTGCCAGAAATTGGGTATGGAGATTGATTCCTTGATTCTGGCATAGATGAATTCAGAGATCTTTGCAGCCTCTACAGCAGTATCGGTGTCGCCCTTATCAATTCCCGCCTCCATCAGCATAAGCTCCAAGTATGGCGCAATCGGAGCATCAACGATGCTGTCCTCTGCCTTGCGACCTTCTCCGATCTCTTCTCTCAGCTTGGTAAGCTCTTCGATAATCCTATCCCAGTGCTCTTTGTAAGAATCAAGAATTCTCTGCAGCCGCTCGTGGAAACCGGTATAAAGTGCCGGGTCTTTTTCCATGTTCACTTTGATGTGCCAGCGGATGGCGTGTTCCATCTCGGATGCTTTGGCTTTTCCGGTTTTGTTATGATCATTTAGTGTTTTGGGAAAGTCATCCGAGAGCAGCTTCACCGGAGCAATCTTAGGATTGATACCTTCTGAGATCAGATACTTGTCTATCAGCTTGCGAACCTTTGCCCCTGCCCATTTCAGATCAAGGGTGCCATCATGATAACGGTTGCGCATCCTCATCAGGATATAGCCCAGTCGCTTAGCCGGGACATAATAATCCCTTGCCAGGGATGCATTAAAGAGCAGTTCCAGGCTATCAAAGAATGCTTTGATATATGTATC
>JALOBM010000136.1:0-787 GCA_023228285.1 Candidatus Cloacimonadota bacterium
ATAGCTGCCCGGCAAACAGGCATCTCACCCAGTCGTTCAGGGACGGCAAATCAACTATCATGGCAATGCGCAGAAAGGCGGCGGTCAAGTAATGGAAAGACTGCTTGCAGTATCAAGTTCACCTCACATACATGCGCCACAGGACACCAGGGTGATAATGGCGTGGGTACTTGCCGCCCTTGCTCCTGCGGGTCTGGCCGGCATATATTTCTTCGGCTTCAGGGCAGCTGCCGTCATGGCAGTCTGTGTCGCAAGCTGCAAAATATCCGAGTATGTCTGGCAGAAACTGGCAAAACAGACCGTCACGGTAGGAGATCTTTCCGCCGCTGTCACAGGACTTCTTCTGGCGTATAACCTCCCGCCCTCTATCCCTTTCTGGATGGCAGCAGTGGGAAGCGTCTTCGCAATAGTCGTCGTAAAACAGTTCTTCGGAGGCATCGGCTGCAATATCGTCAACCCTGCCCTCGCGGGAAGGGCCTTCATGGTATCAAGCTGGCCTGTCTCAATGACATCGTGGACCCTTGATGGTCTTTCCGGCGCTACACCTCTTGCCATGATAAAAGAGGGCTCGATAGCGGACCTGCCGGGGATATACGATGTATTTATCGGCAACATAGGAGGCTGCATCGGAGAAACTTCTGCCGCAGCCCTTCTGATAGGTTTCGCCATACTGCTTTATAAAGGCATCATCAGCTGGCATATACCGGTGGTCTATATCGGTACAGTGGCTGCTCTGACCGCAGCTCTCGGAAGACCGGCAGGACCGATGTATGAAGTAATTGCAGGG
>JALOBM010000136.1:797-3961 GCA_023228285.1 Candidatus Cloacimonadota bacterium
TCTTCATGGCTACGGACTACACAACTTCCCCTATGACGAAAAAGGGGCAGGTGATCTTCGCCCTGGGGTGCGGACTTCTTACCTCACTCATCAGGGTCTTTGGAGGATACCCTGAGGGTGTTTCTTACTCAATACTGATAATGAACCTGACTGTTCCGCTGATAGACAAATTTGCACGACCCCGTATATTTGGGGAGGTGAAGAAACATGGCTAAGATATTGAGACTCGGCGCCGTGCTCTTTATCATCACAGCTGTGACAGGACTTATACTTGGCGGAGTCTATACTATGACACTCGAACCGATCCGCTCAGCAAAAGAAAAGGAAAAAATGGCGGCATTGGCAGAAACTCTTCCGGAAGCCTCTGATTTTGAGGGAATGGACAGCCCGCTGGATCATAGTATCATTAAGGAAGTAAACAAAGGATCAGCGAACGGTGAGACTGTGGGATACAACTTGACAGTGACTCCGAAAGGATACGGCGGCCTCATAGAGATGGTGGTCGGGATCGACGACGAGGGCAAACTGATCGATATCAAGATCTTAAGCCATACTGAGACCCCGGGACTTGGCGCAAAGGCTGCCGATCCTGCTTTCTCTGATCAGTTCGAACAAAAGAACGTAGACCGGGTCGTAATAACAAAGACCGCTCCGACTGCGGAAAACGAGATCCAGGCCATATCAGGAGCCACCATAACTTCAAGCGCAGTAGCTGATGGTGTAAATACAGCGCTTGAATACTGGGCAAAAAACCTGAAAGGGGAGGGGAATAAGTGATGATGAGTCCTCTCAGATTGCTTAAAAACGGAATACTTACAGAGAACCCGACCTTTGTACTTGTGCTCGGTCTATGTCCGACCCTTGCGGTCACCACGAGCGCTTCAAACGGTTTCGGGATGGGGCTTGCGGCTATGGCAGTGCTTATGGGCTCCAATGTCATGATATCCATGATAAGGAAGTTCATACCCGACGAGATCCGTATCCCGGCTTTCATCGTAGTCATTGCGGGATTCGTGACCATAATACAGCTCCTGATATCAGCATACGCTCCGGCTCTGGATAAATCGCTGGGCATATTCATTCCACTGATCGTTGTAAACTGCATAATACTTGCCAGGGCGGAGGCATTCGCATTCAAAAACGGCGTGATCGACTCTCTTTTCGACGGGATCGGCATGGGGCTTGGATTTACATTAGCCCTCACATTCATCGGAGGAATACGGGAACTTCTGGGGAACGGCTCGATCTTCAATTTCTCGGTGATCCCCTCCTTTTATCAGCCTGCCCTGCTTGTAATACTTGCTCCCGGCGGATTCATCACGCTGGGCATCCTGATAGCGCTTTTCAGAAACATGCAGCTCAGGAAAGAGGAAGAATCCACAGGCTTCAAGCCTGATTTCGACGGCTGGCAAAAACTGGATGCCTGCGAGGGCTGCGGACTAAAGAAATACTGCGGAGGCGGCGGATTAAGCCTGCCCTGCGCGAAAGAAGAAAAGGAGGGTGACGCATAATGTCTCTGCTTGCGCTCTTCTTCGGAGCCATTTTTGTAAACAACATACTACTGGCCAGGTTCTTAGGCTGCTGTCCCTTCCTTGGAGTCTCAAGCAAGCTTGAAACAGCCAAAGGCATGGGCATAGCTGTAATTTTTGTCACTGTCATGGCTGCAACGATGACATGGCTCGCCTATACATTCATCCTTGTACCGCTGGGACTGCAGTATCTTTACACCCTGTCATTCATCCTGATAATCGCTGCTCTAGTTCAGTTTGTTGAGATAGTTCTCAAAAAAGTTCAGCCCGCTCTATATAAGTCTCTGGGGATATTCCTTCCGCTGATCACGACAAACTGTGCAGTTCTCGGCGTAGCGGTCATCAACATGAACGAAAAATATACCTTCATTGAATCGATCGTTCATGCGGCAGGGGCATCTGCCGGATTCCTTCTCGCGATAGTCCTTATGGCGGGAATAAGGGAAAGAATAGAGATAAGCCAGAACATGCCGAAATGCCTCAGAGGGCTTCCTATAGCGCTTGTTACCGCTGGACTCATGTCCATTGCTTTCATGGGCTTCAGCGGGCTTATCAAATAGGGGGAAAATGATATGACTGGAATGATATATCCGGCAATAATAATGGGAGGCCTGGGGCTGATTTTTGGCGCCCTTCTGGCGTTTGCCTCAAAAAAATTCCATGTTGAAACAGACCCCCGGCAGGCGAATATCCGTGCGATCCTTCCCGGAGCAAACTGCGGGGGCTGCGGCTATCCCGGATGCGATGGCTTTGCTGAAGCTCTTACAAACGGGACAGGAAAGATAACCGGCTGCGCTGCGGGAGGCTCTGCCCTGGCAGACAGTATTGCTGCAATACTTGGAGTCCAGGCTGAAAAGGATGAACCAAAGATAGCATTTCTTAAATGCAAGGGATCAAACGACAAAACAGTGAAGAACTGCGTCTACTTCGGCGAATATGACTGCAGGGCCGCAGCGGTTGTCCCCGGAAAGGGCCCCACTTCATGCGCATACGGATGCATGGGCCTCGGCACATGTGTAAGTGTATGCGCCTTCCACGCCATGACCATTAAGAACGGCCTTGCTGTGGTGGATGCTGAAAAGTGCGTTGGATGCGGAGCCTGTGTCGAAAACTGTCCGAGAGACGTATTGGTGCTGGTGCCAAGGAAATCAAAGGTCAATGTGTCCTGCAACTCGCCCCTTAAAGGACCTGACGTTAAAAGAGTCTGTTCGGTCGGATGCATTGGATGCACCCTTTGTGTGAAAAGCTGCCCCGTACAGGCAATAGAGATGAAGGGCGCCCTCGCTGTGATCGATCCTGCAAAATGCATAAACTGCGGCATCTGCGCAACAAAATGCCCGACTAAAAATATTACCGACAGAAGGTCCAGTGAGGAAAAGGCCGCTTTGGCTGCTAAAGAAACGACTTCTGTCTAGCTAAATAATGACCGGAGGGGGTCCCGGCCTTGGCCGGGACCCCCTCTTTTTCTTTTATTGCGAGGCTTTGTTACTTTTTGTAATCAGCTGCAAGCTTTTCGAATGCCGGCAGAGAGTCTTCTATCTGGTCGGTCCTCACACAGTATGAGATGCGAGCATATCCGGGACATCCGAAACCATCGCCGGGGACGAGCAGAAGCTCATATTTCTTTGCCTTCTC
>JALOBM010000048.1 GCA_023228285.1 Candidatus Cloacimonadota bacterium
TTCGCTGTATCGAGTGGAATATTCATTTACAGAAGCCGTTCTATGTCGAATCCACTGACGCCAACAGTCCATTGGGACACGAACGTGAAACTTCCATTCGGTCATTTCTAATGGAGTTGTGTGTCTGTGACTCATTAAGTACCGTATCAATCCTCTATCATCGTTTATTGATCTTGTACCGGCACCATAACTCACCCTCGCCGCTTGAACGACAGCCGAATCATTACCCATATGATCGACGAGACGAACGAATCCATCATCAAGACATTCAACAAGACAACCGCTGTTTTTCGAATGTGCAAGATTGAGTAATGCTGCGAATTTTTCTGCTGTGACGTGCTCGCTTTCGCCAGCATCTTTTAACGCTTTAATACGCGATTGTAAACTCATCAGGAATTAAGTCCTTACTGTAATCACCTAAAGAATTAAATACAGGCCAAGTGCCTATTCCGCCTTCGGGCTTATTGCCTGCACTTCTGTAATGATGCTTCTGAATTCGACAAGATCATCGAACCAAAATCCATAGCGTCGAACATTCTGTGAGAGCACGCCAAGATCAATGGGTACGATTCTCCAGCGTGGATTACCATTTTTATCGAGTTTCTGTTCTTCTGTAAGGATAATTCTACCATAATCATCCTTACAAACTATTCTCTTCTTGTTCTCGACAACAACCTGTGGTTCGCACACAGGCTCAATTCTTGTGAGATGTAAGTCAAGCAATGCATCGCACTGATCGTTTTTGAGAATTTCTTTCCACACTTCGCCAACCAATGTGATGCAGAAGTCGAAATCTCCCTTCTGCCAGATTTTATTAGCAGCAGAGAATTTACGAATATTGCCGAGATTCAACCTATTATTCTTAAAAGGCTGGGCGTCTGAAAGCTCAACGACAATTGATACGCTTTCAAGATTGCTGTGATATTTTGCTTTGACTTCTTGTAATCTATCCATTACTGCTAATGGTGCGGTCCAGACTAGTGCCATTTTATGTCCTTTGTGTTAGAATCAATTTCGTATTTAAATACAGGAGATAAACTAATATGAGTGCAGAAAAAGTTCGACAGCGGCTTGTCCGCAGAATTTTGCGCCACGACGCCAAGATCCACACATTGGTTGAGTTGTTTGAAGCGATGGGGTCGCAAGATAAGAAGATGCGAGAAGAAATCGCAGAGACAATTGCAGAAATATTATATCCCAACGGCCTTGGTAAAATAGCAGAAGTCATACACCCAAATGGAATAATATCATGATTATTAATTACGAAACGCTAGAACAAACATATAGATCACACGGTCAAGAAACTACTGAAGCGATAATAGAATCGATACAGAAAGGTGAATTAAAACCAGATGATTTCAGTATCCGTGGATTAGCAAAAGCGATACTTGGGCAAGAAAAGGTCCAACAAATGGACCCAAGGTTAAATAACCACCTCGTCCTCGACCGTGACAACGTTGATGTAATAGCATTTTCAACCATTGTTCACAAAATAATTACATCAAAAATTTTAGAATCTTATTCGCAAGATGCTTTTATATTTTCTAAACTAGTTGACGTAATACCAAAAGATACACCAAAAGATACTACAAATATAGATGTAGAAGAAAGTATAGATTCTGCAGAGAGTACGAGACGTGGTTTTATTGTACCTGTGACCTCAGATTCGATATTTTATGACAGGACTGGACAAATTCTTCTGCGTGCTTCAGAGGTCGGTGAAATTCTTGGCCTAAATAAAGAAAAACGATTACTTGATGTACTAATAGGTATTACCAATAATTATGTGTGGAAAGGAACTCCATTTAACACATACAATGCTACTGACGTGACGTTTAATACGTATAGCACAAGAGGTACTGGTGTTGCACCAGATGGTAATTGGGTTAATCAAATCGATGACGAATTAATAGATTGGACTGATGTAGATGCTGCCGAGCAGATATTTTCCAATATCGTTGACCCCAATACTGGCGAATCGCTATTGACTCACGCCACCACAGTGCTGGTAATGCCAGCATATCGACATGCCGCGCATCGAATCTTCAACGCCACTGAGATAAAATATTCCTCTGGTACATCTGAAGCAATCGCACCGAACCCGCTTGCAAATTATACTGTTGTTGAAAGTAGACTCGCCTACCGTCGCTTATTAGCTGCCAGTATTGATGCTGCCAGCGCTAAGAAATATTGGTTTATCGGAGATTTCAAAAAAGCATTCTCATATGTTGAGGATTGGCCATTATCAGTTGTAGAAGCACCTTTAAGTGAGTTTGGGTCTTTTGGTGAATTTGGCGACGGTATTATTCTGCGCTTCAAAGCCAGCGAAAAAGGCGAAGCGTTAATGAAAGATCCAAGATATGTAGTGATGAGTACTGGTAGTAAGCCGTAGTTTAAAGATATATTATGAAATTATCATCACTGCAGAATGACAATGATATTATTAAAACTCCATATAGCGAACGTCGCGGATATAAAATATATCTAGTAGACGGCGGATCTGTTAGGAATTTATCAAGTTCAGCCGAGGAATTTGGTGGCGTAGCGATACATCCACAATTTCCCGATTTGATACCAGAAGATGAGGTCTGGATTGAAAAAGATTCGCACAAAAATGAAATTCCATTATTAGTCGATACAGCATTATATCAGTTGGAACAGATTGCTGCTGGCAAGAATAAAGACGAAGTATATGACGCAGCAATTAATCGAGAAAAAAGAGAACGTGGAATATTAGATATTATAGAGCACGGCAAGAAGGTAAACGCCAAGCTTCCAAGATCGATTTACGTTGAACCATATTGTGTTCTCAAGGATGGTTCACATGTGTGGCTCGTCAATGGCGAAGAAGTCAGGAATCATACCAAGACCGATTTCATCGAAGGTGGCCATGGTTATGTGTATGATTTCATCCCTAAAGGTGAAATATGGTTAGAGGATGGCATAAGTGAAGAAGAATTGCCATATATCCTATACCATGAAACTACTGAAAGAACATTGATGAAAAATAGTGGTATGAGCTACGATAAAGCTCACGAGATTTCAGCAGATAAAGAATACAAAGCAAGACAAAAAGACGAAATGTAGTATCAAAAGTAAATATAATAACACAGAATTGATTGTGTATTTAATGGCTACCTAAGCCGATTAGCTTTTTGCCGAGCAGTAACTAGAATTATGTCTAATTTTCGATGTAGCGTTTTTGGTACCGGCTGCCCAGCAATCAATTCACGTATCATCGATCGCAACCCGTCCGCCTGGTACGTTAGTCCATTTTCGATAATTTCTCGTATGTCAGACTTAGTAAATGATAAAGCGTAGTCTAACCAACCCTGGTACAAAGTATTGCCAGCTTTTACAAGTTCCAATTCTTCGAAAAATGGTTTCATATATCTATCTTTGAATTGTTTAATTCTGTCGAATTATACTATAATGTTTCTCTTTTGAATAAAGGCTATCTTTTATGAGCGAACAGTTGATTTGTCAGTATTGTGGTAAAGCAGCCAAGAGTAAGTCTGGTCTGACTCTACACGAAAAGACCTGCGACAAGAGAACTTGTGATAAGAAAGAGGAAGCGAAAGTGAACGTCTCGACGCCAAACCCATACAGCCCAGACGACCGTGAGTATGACGAGCGTGATGAATGTGATGAGCGTGATGAACGCCACGAAAAACCAAATGGTAAGCAAGCCAAAGCTAGTCCATTTTCAATTGGTGCATTCTTGGTGATGACGGATTATATTCCAATATTACTCGATGTTGACTTCTGCATCGCATTGAGTAATTATATTCTTGAACATGGTAGCCCAAATAGTGCTATCATGGCGTTCGCACATCAGCTTAACAAGCTTGATGGCGATTAGTATATAACATATGCAATACACAAGAACAGCAATATTGTCTGCAGTGGCAATATTGCTGTTTGCGTATTTCGGGATTGTCAAAATATTATGCTACTGGCTATATGAAGATGCCAAGGTATACATAATTTCTGTTTTTATATGGCTTTTTTGCTTATCTCTTGTGCGGAAGCCTACGCAACTACGGTAGATACGGGATGAAAGATAAGTAATAAGGAAATTATTCTATGTCTATACAAAATAGCTGCTCTGTGACTGCACAGTTACCTTCAAATCCATATGACGGCCAGATTTGGGTTGATGGTAATTTAGTCAGATGGAAATGGTCGTCTGAATTTTCCGTTTGGGTCAATATAGGATCTGTTAATTCATACGCTATAGCAGATGCTACAACCACTGGGTTGATGAGTTCGCAAGATAAACGGTTTCTTGACTCAATCCCTCCAGTCGCTGGTGCTTTCGGAATTGTAACCGATCAGAGTGCGATTATTAGATCGCCAGATAATAGAGTTGGCCTGGTAAGTGGTGCAGTAAAACTACATAGCGATAGTATTGATGTTGAGTGTGTCGATGTTAATGGCAGCGCATATCTTGGTCAGGCATTACCAGACGATCCAACTGGTAAGAAACTATCTGGTATTAAATTCTCATTAAAAGACAAATTCCTTGATGCATTGTGTCTTGAAGTTGTTGGCCCAACAGGCCAAACTGGTGCTACTGGTGCTACTGGTATTGCTGGGACTGATGGATTTAATGATGGTCCGACCGGTGCTACTGGTGCTGCTGGTGCTGACGCAGAGACGGCATATGCGTTTAGCGGCATTAAAGTAATTGACTCTTCAGATATTGTTGATACTGCGGTTGTAGCGTTGCAGATGGATGGGACTGCCGGTAGGTTGTCATATACGACAGCCAAGATGAATGTTCCATCTAATTCTGCTCCAGCAGATCAATTGACGGCACAACCAATACAAAGATCACTCTCATATCCGACTGTTGCAGCTAGCGGTAAAGATTATGTAACGCTTGATGACTGGAGTCTATCAATACCAAGTGGAGATCTATTGTCAGATGATGCAGAAGTACTATTAGTAAAAATGCCAGCTGATATAGCTGTTGGAGAAATAGCAAACATCGAGCTAACGAAGCTGACAGATCTAATTTCTGTTGTTGTCGATTCATATAAAGAAAAGCTAGCATCTTTTCAGACAACATGGTTAGCACAGATGAAAGCATATATCGAAGAAAAAGACTCAGCCGCACGCGAAATATTATCATCACTTGCGCAAGATGTATCACTTTGTGAATTTAAAAGGCCCTTGGAATTTTGTTTAGGAATTGCACCATCTGATTGCTCGCAAGGTGTTGCAATGACACAATTAACATCAGATATTACGATAGATGCGACTACAATCTATGTCGATTCAGCTGATAATTTCCCAAGCGACGAAGCATATACTGTCATAGTAGCTGGCGAAAATATGTATGTTTCAGGTGGCTGGGGCACTACTACTTGGACTGTGATCAGAGGATATGATAGTACTACTGCTACTACTCATGCTTCTGGAACTGTCGTAACATTGAAGATTGAAGTTGTAGTACCTATTGTGTCATCTGGCAGCACGCCGCAACCTGCACCAACAAGCAGTACCATTACAACTTCATCTACTACAACTACCGATAGTTCTGACACAAATACAGAATCATTAACGAAATCATCTTACTCACCGATAGCCATATATGATCCAACAAATCCAGCCAAATGTTTGTTGCCATATCGTATGATGCTTATCATCATTACAGACGAATCTAATCCAATATACGTTACAGGAATACCAGATTCTAGTGGTACACTTGTAAACTATTATAACAACGATAAGGCTGAATGGGAAAAATTCATTGACAATCTAACACCAAATCAGAAAGTAGCTTTAGGTATACTACAAATACCTAAAGCTGGCAGTGAGTATTATGGAGACATACGAGATTTAAAATGTGCAGATTGCACATTACCATACGACTCTTTAAGAGATGGCACATTCTATCATTTGTTATCTGAACAAAGTCCGAAAATAACATCTAGTGATATTGTCACTTTTGTTAATGAGATGCTAGATAATGTCGAATATGGCGATGATTCAAACCCATTGAGAATGTGCGGTGGTGAGTTTTTGCCAAATCAAATCAATATATTATATAAATCGAAAGCACTAAGTACAGACGCAACCAGCATATTAGCAGAGCAGGCAGCATTAGATGATGCGATAGCGGAGTTGCAACAAGATTCTAATTTAGCTGATGTCTGTTTTGTGTCGGCAATAAGCTCATCATCGACTACACATAATCAAGATGATCGATGGCTCAGAGATGCCACTACGACTGCGAGTAGGTATCTGTGCTATCAGTGTCCTACCTCGACAATACCAGGCACTGATAAAGTCGTTATTATGTGTATAACTGACGAAGCTGGTCCAATCTATAGTTATGATGGTTATCTTGGTCCAGATGGTGAAAGTGGTCCAGTCGGCGTTCCGCCAGGTATGAGTGCTTGGGATTATGATTTGGCAAAGTGGAAGGATTCTCTTGCTGCTTTGAGTAATAGTAGTAACAAGGTGCGTCTTGGAATATTGCAACCACTTGGTAATACTGGCACAACAGTTGCTCCGGGCGGGCTATTAAAACCAAATTCATCTGCGTGGCCTGGAGATTCTGATAGAAAGAAGATAACAATAACTAAAACCAACGTTACATCATTTACGCCCGAAGACATGCTGACGTCTTTTAAGGCAATAACTGATAATAATGATTATGCAGCAACTATCCTTTATGTTGTTGTTGATACATCTGGTTCGCTTGGAGATCCAACAGAAGTCAATAATATAGTGACCGCTGGTGTCACTATGATTCAAAAGACATACACAAGCCTACATATATCGACAGATATTGTTGATATAGGTACGAATAAAAGAGGCGAGCTTGCTGAGCCACCGCTTATGAGTGGCTATACTATAAAAGCGGCTGATAGCAAATATCTGTGGGGGTATCAATATGTATCGCCAGCAAAATCAACTATTTTATTTCCGACAGTATATGTTAGATCGACAATCGATGCTGCCGAGAGATGGTTGGGCCGCGCTGTTGGTATCGTCGAACAATTAATCTATTATTGGATGCCGAAGCCAGCATATATCCCAACAGCAGCATATCAAATGCTGCTGTTAGTAATCACAGATGAATCTAGCCGCAACGAGATCCAGACCACCAACGATGGATATCATAGCTATGAAGGATCTGGTGTCAATGTCGGATACGAAAATTACAAAACCGACAAAGCGTTATGGAATACGTGGCTTAGCTCTTTGTGCACTAATCAATATGCACAAATAGGTGTATTGCAACTTGCCAATCCTGGATCGCCAGATTATCCAGAGCAAACAGACCGTGGTCCAGATCAATATACTTTAGCAGATGGTTCAAAAACTGCTGGTTGGGTAATTGATCAAACACACGATTTCAAGCAAGACGAAAGCGATATACTACCAGATACCTCATGGGGGACCAACATAAACCTCGTAGAAGAAGATGGCAGTCTTCCAAAGGACAGTAAAGGGACAATAACGCACAAAGTAATTCCATGGCGTGGTTTCGGAGAGCAAAGAGTAACAGCCGAAGATGTGATGGCATTCTATAATGAAATAACCAATGATGGGTCCTCATGTCCGGACATTATAGCTGTGTTGCTCGATACAACTGAGTCTATGAAGCCGACATTGACATATTGGATAAAAGATGCCGTATTAGAGCACAACAATACCACACACGGTGTGACTGTTGATCAGTCGTCGCCGCTATCTTACTATGACGAAACTCTTGGTAGGTGGATAGGACCACGCAAAAGTGGAACGATTGATACTATCGAAACAGATGTTGGCTCTGTGATGATGGATGAAATAAATGCATCAGTATTAGCATTACAAAGTGTAGCTCCTATTTCTGGATATACGACATATGGATATAAACATCCTCTTGTAGTAGAAATAGGATACAACGGTAGGTGGTTGCAAGCAGTAAATGCAGCGACCACATATTTTCTAAACAAAACCAATGATGACACATTCCATATCGGAGATGACGCTTGGTGGAGTAGTTATTCTAGTACAGCATGTGCTGCGGTAGCGAATACCACAGTACCATGTACTTCAGAAATTGTCAGCCCATAATCGGTGATAAATGTCCATTGCGGTTGGTATGTTTGGCCCAGAATATATTAATGCTACATTGGTAGATTTCGGTTTTCTTGAAATTGCTGGTAGCCCTTCAAATAACATCAAGCCAATAGATATTTATAATAAAACGCAATCTGGGTTGACATCATTATTGCTTCCACCGGGCGGGTATATAGTTAAATATATAAGTGGTGCTTTTCTATTGTTGAATGGAGATCCAGCTATTTTTGTTGTTGGTGGTAAGCGCGGAATGCAGATTGAATGGAAAAGTAGCATTGGCCAAAATTGGACTTCGGTTGGTTATCCGATAGATTTGGAGGCATCAAAAGCCGACGAATTTAAATCTATTGATATGACTAACCTAAATCATTGTTTTTATATGGAATTTACAATTCCACACAGACTTAGATTTATACCACCATGTGGATCGGTCGGTAATGTTCGCGTGAGGATTTGGAGACATGTGCCTTATTGTTTGAATTTGACTCTTAGCCAATAGACCGTCAACATGAGTAATTTCCCTAAAAATCCAAAGACAGGCGATATTGTAACAATAGAAGACGGCCTAATTTATGTTTATGATGGCACTCTTAACATTTGGCATCAACAAGAAGGCGGCACTATATCGTTAGCGACACCATCTTCGTCTGGTCTTATGTCAGCTAGCGATTTTAAAAAGTTGAATTCTTTGGTGGTGCCGCCACCGCAATCGACGATAACTGTCGCTGATTATGGATATTCTTTTACAAATGGCACGATCGCTCTAATCGAGGGCGATGATTTCATAAACATAGACAATAGCGCTAAAATTAGCGATGTGTCGAGCATATCAAGACAGATACATCAAAATACGTATGGATTCGACTTCACTATTGATACATCTAATTTCTTCCAGTATATGCTCGATAGTGGGCGATTTACAGTTGTGTCTCCTCAAGGCGCAACAGGTCCGAAGGGTGTCACTGGACCAAGCGGAAAAGATGGTCTAACATATGGCCCAACTGGTGCTACTGGTCCATCTGGTGCAAACGCAGCATTTGATTTAACTATACAATCAGAGCCAGCATCATTAAAAAGGGTTGATACTAGTGTAACCCGTGCAGTTACGTCAATTACGACAGAAGAGATTAGCGAGTCAGAAAACTACTTGGTTGTTACAAGATCGATAATCGGCAATCCTGACGCATGCCCATCACAGCTTAAATTATCGTCTGCAACGAGTAGCACATGGCTTGTTGCGTTGCCAACATCGACGTCGCAGGCGACCATTACTTGGTTGCCAGATTCTTGCCACACTAATTCTCAGAGCATTTACTATATTGATATATCTGGTATTCTTAGTTCAATCGAAGATGAATTTAATCGCGAAGTTGCATCTATTAAGAATGATTGCGAAAATATTGTTCAGTTTTGGCTTTCAATAATGGCTGGTCTATTTGATGAACAAAAAGCGGCTTTATGCTGTGCGCTTGAATATTGTCAATCACAATCACGAAACGTCGAAACGCGTCAATATATAGAACAACAAAGAATTCAAGCAGCACAAGCAGTCACGTTAAAAGGTTCCACTTCAACAACATATGCAACTACCGATACTGCTGGAAACCCAGTAACTGTAACAAATCAATCAATCAACTCAACAGCGCAAAGCATAGTAATTGACGGAAATCCGTTACAAAGCGGCAAATCGGTTGTCAATACGACTGTAATGGACAACGCATGCGGTGATGGTTTTGGTGCCAATAACATCCACAACCTACCAAACAATAGCGATCCTGTGGGCGGAACTTCGTGTGTCCCAGGCATAGTGATGTCATCTGATGGCACCGCATATAAATATGATGAATGCCCACCAGGTTTTATTCCGAGATATGTTTCACGTGATGTTGTGTTGACTAGTGAGACTGTGATACCGGTAACAGCATCTGTTGTTGATTATACTGCAGAATCAGACGTACCAGAAACCGGTAGTGGCTCTTCTAGTTATGAGGGCGTATTACACGGTAAATTGACACCTGGAGTAGCGCTTTATTTGCCGCCAGGAGTTTCATTAGCACGTATAAAAGCCATCAACTGCTATCGCTCAAATAATCCGGAAACGAGCGCGTCGCTTAGAGTAACTGTGACAGGTAGTCCGTTGTCGATATGTCAAAATGTCACGGTCTATGTAAAATCATCAGCCGGTGTCACTCTTGCATATGGTAAAACTAATGGTGATGGCGATATTTACTTCAAAAACTTGTCAAGCTTAGAAACATACACTATTTCTTTGGAAAAGACTGGTTATATATTCGCACCAGAGAAATGGACGTCAATAGCACCAACTGTACTGACGATAACACAACTACAGTCGTCTATATTAACTGGTGTGACTGGCACAGCTGTCCAGCAAATAGTTAAGTGCTCGTCTGGATCTAATATATTGGTTGTAACGGTAGCTGGCGACGATGCCGCCATCAACCTTACATGGGTGTCGATACGATATTATACAACTGGCTATACACTATGTAGTGCTTATGCTGGTACTTCAACCACTAATGTTGGTGAAATAGTTTTCACTGGCATACCTGATGGTCTATGGGTTGTGTATGCTGGTACTGACGACACACTAGATACAGATCCTTATTATTACGTAGTCGATCAGCCTTGCAACCCTGTAGCAAATCCGATATCACAACAAGCGATAGAATTGAGAAGCTGCACAACAGTACAATTTACCAAGAGATCTGATGGTAGACAGAATTTGTCAAGAATGACGTTTGTTGTGCTGACGAAGACAAAGCCAGCATCAAGTTTGACATTAGCATCGAGTGTGCCAGCTGAATTGGTATCGCCAGGCGATGCGAGATTTGAAGAGCTTGTAAAACAGCAAATAATATCAGATCCAGACCCAAAAGTAACGTTATCAGAAGCATTATCTGCATTTGATAATAAAGAACCAGTCGCACTAAAAATTGAATCTGATGCAGAGTTCAAAATATACTACACTACAGCATTTGGAACATATTACGATGAAAAATCGAATGCTATGCTACACAATGATAGTGGATTTTTCGATAAGCTATTTAATGGTGTTCATAATATATGTATAGTTAATAAGACAGGAAAATCATCTAAATTTAGGCTGAAATCAGCGACACGTAATATTAAGTTTTTACAAGGTGCTGGAAATGGGTGGTCGAATACCTTAATACGATCAGATGATGAAATATTTTCTGAGAATGGACCAACAGAAGCCTGGTGGTTGCAAATCAGGGTAGAGCACCCAGACATACTAAAGCATCCATATTCTATGAATTGTGGCTCAATTGGTCCGAGATCATCTAAGACAGATAAACGATTTTGTCGTGAGCTACCAAATGGAACAGGTAGTATAATCACACGTGATTTTGTGGTTGGTGATGGATCTATATCAGAATGGCTTTCGAGCCGATGCGGCACAAAACAAGTTCCAGACGCCATCGAAATGACAGTCGGAAGTCCGTTTACTATCGATAACTTGATATTATGTCGCGTATCACATAATGCATATTCTGGCGGCTTTAATTTTGATGGTCCAGAGAAACGAAGCGCACAGATAATAGTAGAACAACTAGATCCAGCCGGATCGCATAACAATAATATAGGTGGTACTAGCTATCGCTGCACTATTTTGGGATGGAACTCTAGCGATTGTATAGATGATGTTTCTAATTTTGGATCTGTCATTGTTAATGCCAATTGTGATCGTTGGTCTATAGAAGGTTCGTGGACCATAGGTAATATAGAAGTAAAATTCAGTGCTAATGAAGTTGCGAATTTATTACAAGAAGAAAAAACAGAGCTAGTACTAAACGTCGATGAAAGCAATCAAGGATTCTTTAAGGGTGCTAATGCAGAGCTATCGCGTGGCAGTTATGTAGTCGATATTGTTGATTGCTGTTTTCGTTCTGGCGAGCAATACACTGGCCATATTGAAATAGAATATCAATCCGTCAACGGCAAGACCACAAAGAGATTCCCTAATCTTGGTTCTTATACAGATCTTGACTCCGCCAGCTCCAACTACCGTGGTCTGACAATAGAAATAGATCATCAGGGTGGTACAGTATGTGCAAAATTGGTAGCACCAGTTTTACTGGATGGATCTGGTAAGATTAGTGTTCGATTTACTGCTAAGGGTTCATTCGTCCAGGATGATTTAAAGACATTACTTCCTAAGGACAGCTGTGCAATTAGTTACGCACAAGTAAAGATTATGGAAGAGTGGTACTTATCACAAAACGAACACATAATTGCAGATGTGGCTGGACAAGATTATATCATAATAAATCATCATATAGATGGAATACAAGCGTGTACCGAAAAATATAACAACCCCAGTTTCGCTTGGCCCACACTAGATGGTAGACATTTCATAGGTGTGCCATCTAGTGGTATTGTTATTTTTAAGTATGTTCCGCAACTTGAGGCCATCGCAAAAGCAGCTATAAAAAATGTTGATATTGGTATAATACTATTCCCAGTGATCATGATTTAACAACAAGAGTGTATGGTATTATGAAGAAAATAAACTCGAATGAATTCTGCTATCTGGCAAAATCTGAATTATTCCTAACATGGCTGAAGAATATTAATATAGAAATGCACGCCGACCTGGTGCAATTCTTGATGGGTGGGCATGGATGTGCAGAAAATAGATCTAAGATGCACGATATGCTCAAGATAATCACAAAAAATTATCAATGGTCTATAGCATTAGAAGAATTCCTATCAAAAAATTTCCCGGCGATGATTATTGACGATGAAAAGGATACGAAGAAGACTATAGTAAAAGAAGATGAAAATAAACATCGTGTTTTCACATATTATGATCCTACTTTGGCTACTTTCCCTAGAAGAATAATATTTTCTGGTGGCGACTTACAAAAGAAAATTCGTGATTTTTGCACTAAACAATCATATTGTGAGTGGATAGTCTTAGACAATAGCGTATATATCGAATACATACAGCAGGGCTCGCAAGTGCGAAAGTCCGACATCCCAGATAAAAATTGGCAAATCAGAGCATTCAAAAAGAAATCAAATATCGAATGAGTTTTTTAATAAATCGTCAGGTATATGACGCAAAAATACTATATGGCCGATAAACCAAAAAACGTACCAAACGCCGCAGATGTAGACAAAGATGAAACGGATGAAATAAACCCTATGGGCCATCCGGAACGCTCTGTCAAGCAGCCTGGGAAACCGGTTAAGAGGGTACTAAACGAGCTTGATCCAGAGTGCCAAAAAGATAATATAAAGGCACCAATTAAGTTACAGGAGTTCGCAATGGCACGCATTTCAGAAGCAGTTCAGGACTACAAGGGAGTTAAGGGCGACTTCATGGATAATCTAGGAGGTCGTACTGATAAGCTCGGCGGTAAGCAGAAAAATACTGGTGCCACTGAACCCTTTGGTAAAAGCTCGTCCGGCGAAGCTTGTGATGGAATTACCACCAAGCTTAAGGACATGAATCTAAAAACCAAGCAAAAGAATGTTGGTGGAGGTTTCGAGACTGAAACCATTGCCAGCGCTATGGCTGATGATGGCATTACAAAGCCAATTGGCAATATGTGCTCCGAACTTGGTCAGAATTCAGCCCAAAAGAATAAGGGTGGCCAATTCGAGACTTTCAAGGGAAGCACCAATACAATGTCGAATAGGGTGGCCGAGGAATGGTCGCTTGACAATATCGCTAACATCATGGAAGGCGATGGCGTTAATCTTCAAAGCCTGTTTGAATCATACAGCAAACAATCTTCTTACGTCTGTCTTGAAGATTTCCAACAGTTGTGCCATGCTCACGGTATTCAAACGACTTTATCAGAGAACAATCTGAAGTCTTTGATGGCTGCTAGCAAAAAGTTTATGTTCTACGAGGGTAATGATGCTAGCGGTAGATTCTGGCAGCCACGTTCGCTAACAGAAATGGTCGGCTCTGGTGATGTTGCTGTTGCCGAGGTCGATGAAATTCCTCCAGAAATTAGTGATGAAGTTCCTGAGATGCCTGAGGTACCTGAGGTACCCGAGGCACCAGAAGCTGAGGCTGGATTAGAAATCCCCGGTGACGAAACCGTCGAAGCCGGTCCTGACGATCTGGCCGATGTTTTCCAGAAAATTGGTGATGACTTTGCTATGGCCGCAAATATGATGGCTGGCCATGACGAATCATCCGAGACACCGGAAGACGAGGCTGCCGAAGGCGACAACCCTTTTGCCAGTGAGGCCGAGGCCGGTGAGGCCGAAGCCGGAGACGAAGAAGAAGCCGAGTGCACAGAAGAAGTCTGTGATGAGGAAATCGCTAGTGATGAGCCAGAATCACCAGAGAGTGGTGATATGATGGGCCAAATTGGCTCTGCCGTCAAGGGAAAAGCGACAGCTGTTGCTATGAAAGGCCGCGAAGAAGACGAAAAGAACGCAGTCGATCCTTCTAAGGAAGTCGTAAAGACGGAATCCTGTAAATGCAAACATTGTGGCACCGTCCTGGACGAGAATGGTTGCATGCTCTGTGATTTCCTTCGCGAAAGCAAAGAAATCGGTGAAATGGATGGCGAAGATGCCAAAGCCGACAAAGACGGCCATTACACCACCGATAAGACCAAGAGTGGTAAGGGAGAGTTGAGTACTAAAATCCCTCCACAAGAGACTTGCGAGAGCACATCTGCTGCTGCTTCTGATGGTATCACGACCGAAATCCCAGGCAAGCAAACTCCATTAAAGCCTAAGATGAAGAATGTTGGTGGCCAGGCCGCTTTTAAGGGTGGTGCTGGAACGATGAAAGAAAACATTCTAAAATTATCTCGCGTTGCAAAAGAGGCAATCGAGAGTGGTGCTAGAAAGATCGGCAGAGCTGGTAAGTATGCCATTCATTTTGGTGTAAAACTTACAGATTCGCCAAAATCGTCAGCAACTTTTTCATCCCTCACTGATGCTTTGGCAGTAGTCGAGGAATTATTGCAAGTTGTTGATGGTAAAAAGATTGTTTTTGAGGCCCAGTATACAATGCCTCATCAAAAGACAATCATCCATAGTCACAAAATTCCTATCGCTAAAACAAAACGGCGCGACCCAGTATCATGCGAAGGCAAAATACTGTTCAAAACAGGAAAAGTCGCAAGTGCTTTTGCTGATCGCGTTGTAAGTGAAGGTGTCGCTTGCCGTGTTAAGAACCACAATTGGGGTGCAGCGGTTGTTGGTTCATTTAGCTGGCCAGTTGCTCAAAGAGCCTTCTCGACGATATCCGAAGCTTGGGGCACACAAATTCGCTCCCCAGAGCGTGAAGCATTCCAGGGTGGCTACGAAGAAGAGTTTGGTGATGATGATGGCTCGGTTGGTTTGCAAGACGCACCTCAAGACACCTTCGAGAGAGAGCCAGAATATGGAATGGATGATCAAGAAGATCAACTAGGCCCAGGCCCAATGGACATTGAAGGCAACTTGTGCCCAAATTGTGGCTCTTCAGAGGGTCCCGATGAAAATGGCTTATGCTATGGTTGCGGTGAGCACAGATCTGCTGGTGCTCCAGAGCGTGAATTTGGTGCCAGACCAGATCCGCGTTTCGGACGCATGCGATAGTGTTGTTGACGGGAACGAAAGTGATTAGACAAAGGCGACAGCCCGGCACTGTCGCCTTTGTCGTATTGTGATGGTAGATATTTTATGCGAATTATTAAGATACCAATTATCGAAAGTGCACAAAGTTCCCAAGCCAAGCTTTTTAATAAATTACCAGCTGCAGCCAAGAGATTATTTAACGTAATAGTGAAATTTGGTAAGTCTGATAGGGTGTCGATAGATAGCATTAGGAATTTGAATTTATTTGGTACTACTCAAGAAATCGAACAGTTATTATTCACGCTAGAATCTAGAGGGCTTGGTGATGTGAAAATAGACGGTGCAGAGACATATTTTATTCCTAATAAAGTGTTTGCCGCTTCAGTATAATAGCAAAAATACGATATGAAAATTATTGAGCGGAATCTGAGGAAGACTGGAAGCCGTCGAGTTGGAAAGCATCAATATCCAAGAGATAGTTTTGGGTATGTCAACTATAATACAGATCCAAAACCTGATGTATTAGTTCTTGGAAACTGGAAAAACCCATCAACAAAGAATAATTTAATTGGTGGTGTTAATCTTAACTATTTATCTAGTGGCCAGATAGTCAAATTAAGAAAAATTGTTGACAGAATATTTAATAGGGATTCATTACGCGCTAGATATCGTTATTTGAAGTCGAAATCACCAGATATTGCTATGTTCTATAGAACATATGATTCTAAATATATTAAATCAGTAGAGCGTAGTGAATTAGATTCATATACTAAAGCTAAGTCGAATGCTAAGGATGAGAAAGTAAAAACAAAAGCCGATAAAGATAAGGCAGTACACGCACCAGAAACAAAATCTGATAATGATGTTGCAGAATTAGATAGAGATATGTGGCAATTGAAGAGAAGGTTATATGAGCCTGAAAAACAAAGACGTAGAACATCTCCTGAAAGGCTCGGCATAGCTGGTAGCAAGGCGGCGAAGAAGGCCAAGGCCGCACGATATATTAGAGATAGACGTAAGATGAAGGAGATGGAGAAACAATTAGAATTAGCCAAAGAACTCAAGAAAATAGTTGAGCCAGAAGAACCGGAAGAGCCGAAGATTAAAAAGAAGCCAGAATCAGATATCGAATATCCAGATTATGGCGTAGAAGAACCAGAAGATGATTATGGCCCAGAATACCATTTGGACGATCTTGGGTATGAGAGCAAAATACCTAAACGTAGCATGTCTGGATATAATTTTATGCCGCAGATTGGGTATATCTGGGACTCAAAAGACTCATATATAGACAACCATACTCCTGGCCGAAAATTGCTTATAGAATCTAAACATAATTTGTTGGCTGTCTTTGATACTATATCGAAGAGATTTATTGTCGACTCAGTATCAAACCACGCAGAAATGCTTTTTGATGCCGGATGGGACTACGATCACGTTGTTTTATTCGAAGTTTCTAATAATGAATTAATTGTGAAATCTGATTGTTCTGACATAGACATCAAGAACG
>JALOBM010000137.1 GCA_023228285.1 Candidatus Cloacimonadota bacterium
ATGCCAGCCAGAGAATCAGCAAAATCGGTAGCGCAACAGATAGTGCAATTAACCAATGAGAAAGCGAAGAATAACGCCGACCAGTAAGTCCTCGTAATCGCTCTAAACGACGCTCTTTTAACTTTGCTAATTTATCAGCAGCAAGTCTTTCTTCTTTGGTGATCGGTTTGGCTTCAACAAATTTTAATCCTTTGGCGATTAGATCTTTTCTTATTTTGCTGAAGTCTCTATATATGTTATTGGGATCGACTTCAACAGTAAGAACCCGTATTTTATCACTTTGGTCAATTGCAATGCATCGCCACCATCGCAATTGAGAAACGTCATAATCATCAATATTATCCATAACAATTGAAATACAATGAACGAAACATTAGTTTTCCCATTATTAGGCTCACCGATTCATATAGTGCCACCAGATTACGTACGCCTCGAATATAAGTTGATTCACCCAGATGCGAAGGTGCCTTTCAGAAAACGAACAACCGATGCTGGCTATGATCTGCATTCGATTGACGATGTGGATATTCAACCACATGAAACTGAAAATATAAGAAGCGGTATTATATTGGCATGCCCGGCTGGATACTATTTGGTAGTAGAAGGTCGTTCAAGCATGTATCTCAATTGTGTTGCACCATTCCACGCAATCATCGACGCAACATATACAGGTGAGATGATGGTTCGCCTAATGAATATTGGTGATACTGTCTATCATGTTAAGAAGCACGACAGAATCGCACAAGTCGTAATTCATAAGGCATATAGCGCTGCGTTTGTCGAAGTTAATGAATTTGGCGATGCTTATAACCAAAGGGGAACAGCCGGTTTTGGAAGTTCGGGCAAATAGGTACTAGGCGTAAAAAGAATCACCACCAATGTGTTTGACATTAAACCATGCTTGTAATAGTTTACGGAAAAGCAGTTGACGATAAAGAAATAGGAATTTACATTGAGGACGTGTTTTTCGGAGGAGTCGCAAACGACCAAGCGGAAGCCGACCAATTAGCTAAGGCGTGTGTAAATTGCACTATAGGGGGCGTAGCTATACCAAAAATAATCCCAGATGATGGTAAAGATCTACACGAAATCTTCCAAGAGGCTATAGTACGCTTTGCTAAAATTGAACGAGAAATGATAGAAACAGAAGATATTCTTCTAGCAAACCAGCAAAGGTGCAAGAACAAAAAGTAGTCTTCCGATTTTTCTCTTCTATTTTCTTTGCTTTTCTGCTTAATCACACCTCTCACCCGTAGCAGAAACAAACTGGCTCAAGAGACGCAAAGAAAAGGCTTACGCCAATTCAAGTTGACCATGCAAATACTCTGTGAATGCTCTACCATATTCGCGAAGTACAATTCTGCGTAGTTTGCATCCAGGGAACATTCTCAAGCCGAATTTACCCATTGGCGTTTCTCTAGTAATTGGGAAATATGGCGTAGAAATTGCCACTGGCGTATCGAGCAATCCGCTTGCTTCTGTGCTTGGTGGAATTAACAATCCATTCCACCATATCCAAACCTGATTGCCGCGCTGCATAATTTCTAGTTCATTCCAATATTCAGTATTCCCAGTTGTAGTCGGAGACAATCCATAGCCGCCATCATAAACTATAAATCCAGATTGATTTACTGTTGGGGCTGTACCACTACCGTTATAGGTTGAATCTTGGGTGTATGTACCACTGACAGCATAACCAGGATCGAGACCACGGACAAAATCGTCAGCAACGCTGATTGTTTCATTTTCGTAATTAATACCAACATCAAGCGTACCAACCTTAAAATATATCTGTATTTGGTTAGCCGCAGTCAATGTGTAATTCATTCTAACACATGGGCAACTATATTCTTGATGTAGTACTTGTGCAATATCGGTCACAATGCCAACAAATGGATTTGGGCCAACAAGAGCAACTACGTCTTCGGCATGCAGCGAGCACATCGCCTTGTACTCGAAGCTCCAGGTAACACCAGCATTTAAACCGGTCAATAACCGCAATGTTCCGAATTGTGGTAGCTCATGGAATGCAGCACCACGTAGAAGAACATAATATCCAGTGCTTGATGCTAGCGTACCAGATTCCACAACGTTTAAGAAATATTCCTCATTACTATCAATTGGTGCGTTGAGTAATATATCATATGGTGGATAAACACCAGATTCAGATGGTCTACCTATCTCGATGTTCGCTAAACACGATGACATATCATTTCTATTCCACACACAAACTGGTCGTTGTCTATAACTCTCAGTTTCTGATTGTCGCTCAACACGCAAACCAGGAAGCGATGTGTCAATGTTAGCAATATACTGATCATTAACATCGAAAACCATGATTTGAGATCCACCGGTACCTCCTTCTACTTGTTGCAATAAATATGGCGGATCAATGCCTGTCATACCCCACGAACGATGTTCAAAATTTCTAACATCGCTTACAAGTTCATAATCAAATGATGCCGTTGGTGTCGATGGTTCTGTTCTCGCCGTTAATTGCGTTCCAAATTCAACACCACCAACAGACGACCAAATACTTGTTGCATCCAAAGATGGTTTACAATTGAAAACATATTGGCGAATCGGAACATCATTAACAGAACCGACTTGGAAGAACCACATATCAACAATAGTACCAATCGGTAGTACACCTATTGTTTTGTCAAGAACCAATGCCTTACTATTAACGCCACCTTCTGGATAATTGTACTGCCAAACGTTAGTTGCTGTAAATGATGTATTGTCTGCAACAGTAGCGCCATTTACATTCCACCACTTACAAACATATTGATTTGTTGATAGTACCTGGGTAGTATAGTCTGTAATGACAGCAGCACGCTTCGTCAACAGATTACCTTGACACAATAAACCGCCAAGGATTCCAACAGTCGATTGGCCATCAAGATCAAATCGAATCTGATCACCATCATCGTCAGACCCCATAAACCAAACACATTCTGGCGTAGCACCAGCACCGGGAGTCATAGCCCAACCAACGTCTGTTGTTGTATTATTTGATGAGTTTCTCTTAAGCACAAGCTCGAACTCGCCAACACCAGGTGCGACTGAATCATCGTATCTCTTAAAAATAAGCGACGGATAATTTGTCTTCTTATTTAGCGATGCGTCTGGATTTGATGTATCGATAATCATCGATTCTGGCATCAGATATACTTTCATCTCACCATAAGAGCTTGTTCCAGGCAGCTTGCCTGCACATGATGGCGGTCTTATCGTACTTGTTTCTGTGGAATCTTGCACCCAATAGATAGATGCACATGTCTCTACATTGCAACTTAGTGGGATGGGAGAATCAACAGTCCATCGAATGACATTACCAAATCGCTCGATTGAGATAAATTCACTACCAGCAGCAAGAATGACGTCGCCCTGCAACCAACCACCATCATCAGGAAACCCACCACCCTGGAATCCAACAATTCCAAGTCTCATTTGGGTTAATGCATCTAACTTACATTTATCATCGGACGCCATCAGACCCATCGTATCACATGTTGCTGTTGGTATAGGATCTGATGATATATGCGTAGTACCATGTGTACCTATTTGACTTATTTGGCTGTCACGCCCCCATAAAGATCGCGTTTCAGCATCATATGCGAATCCGCTAATCAAACTGTCTGGGCCAGTTACTTGTATCCACTGCTTATCGACAAGTGTGGAGTGTAACGGTATTTTTGTTAATGCCATTTGAAATTCTCCGATGTGATCTCAATTATATTTCAATTGGAATATTTTCTAATGCCTTGACTCAAGCAATATGTTCTTTACAGGATGTTTCTTAAAACTCTCAATTGCGTTCTTGATGTCTATGTCAGAACAATCAGATTTCACAATTAATTCATTATTAGAAACTTCGAATAAAACAACGTGATCGTAGTCCCATCCGGCATCAAAAAGCATTTCTGCGTGGTTTGATACTGA
>JALOBM010000138.1 GCA_023228285.1 Candidatus Cloacimonadota bacterium
CTCTCCGGGAGACAGGATCGTGGAGGGGGACATTGCTTCGGAGCTGAATCTGAGTAGGACTCCTGTGCGTAATGTCCTGAGGCAATTCGTGGCCATGGGAGTACTTGAGCAGATCCCGAGGATGGGAGGCTGCCTCCCAAGGCTGGAACCAAATGACATGCGTGATGTCTTCAGGACAAGGATATATCTGGAACCTCAGGCGGCGTACATAGCAGCGCAAAATATAACTGATGCACAGGTCAGGGAACTCGAAGAGATGCTTGCCAGGGAGAGGGAGTATTTTTCAAAAAGGCAGCACGACCCCTACTCCGAAGTCAATGAAAGGTTCCATATGGAGATAGCCCGTATCAGCGGCAATACATATCTTGCCAGATTCATTCAGCACATATACTGGCGAGCAGCTTTATATACTTTCTTTTTTGACAGGTTTTACAGGCGAAGGGTGGACGAAAGCAAAGCTCCCAGGGACCCCGAATCATCAAACAGCTGCAGGGAACATATTGGACTGGTTAATGCTTTGGCATCCCGGGATCCTGAAAAAGCAAGGGAAGCCATGTACTGTCATGTCGAATCGACCTACAATTCTCTCTCAACACACAGGTGGGCGTTATGACGTCTGAGACAATAAACAGACGCATACTCTTTATCAATAATTCACTGGTGCCGGAAAACAGGGTATCCGAAAATTTTATTCCGCATTTCAGATCTGCCTTTGATGTGGTCAATGTGCTGAGCGATATGGTCCCTGAAGAGGGGAACGGATACTCACACATTATCCTTTCAGGCTCAGGGGCTGATTTTGACGGGCCATGGCAAAATAAGGAATCGTCACTCATTAGGTGGGCATACGAGAAAGACCTTCCGTTGCTGGGGGTATGCTACGGTCACCAGATGATAGTCAAAACACTTTATGGGGCAGGATGCCTTGGACCGATGGATAAGGCAAATTACGGATGGCACAGCATACGTTCTGAAAAGGACGATGAGATATTCGGAATGGCGGACATGGAATATTCGGTATTCTCACACCATATCTGGGAGGTGAGGGAAGTTCCGGTACCTGAGGTGGAAGTCTTTGCTTCGTCATCGAGGTGCCGCATAAGCGGAATAAGGATCAAAAATAAAAAAATCTGGGGGCTGCAGCCCCATTTCGAGATGGGTGTGGCTTACGGGGTAAGCGCACTGCGAAAAGTGCTGGGAGACGAAAAAGCTTGGGAGAACATAGAAGCTTCCCCCCCTGAAGATTCCGGCCACATCTGCCATATCATGCAGCACTTTCTTTCAATTTAAGTATCGTGTCCCCACCGTCTTTCCCACATGATTTTGAGCGGGAAAGACGGTGACTTGAAGATTTTCAGTCTGTCGCTAGGTAGTATACAGGAGACATTACAAGAGTACTTATAGATCGATATTAACAAAGGCTGAGAGAATTCAGCTAACTATTTAAACTACGAAAGGAGATGATCGCTGACGGATATCATGGAAAAAGCAAAGAACAGCAAATGCCGCTGCGGCGGATCTGTCCCGAAGCTTGCGATCCTGGCCTGGGAGGAAGGAAAGGTTCCAAGGGGCCTTTTACAGCTTGAGACACTTAAGGGCAACAGCACTAATCCGGACACCTTTGATTTCCCGGTTCTGGTTGAAAGGATACCCGGTGCTTGCGGCAAAACAGTTGTCCAGGATCCCGATCCGGTAGTAATGCAGAGAATGATCGACAGGGCAAGGGAGCTTGAATCAATGGGAGTCAGGTGTATAACAACGAGCTGCGGATTCAATGCCATATTTCAAAAAGAGATCTCGTCTGCCCTTAAGATACCCTTCTTCTCTTCAAGCCTTGTGCAGATACCATTTATCAGGGCAATGTACGGGAATTCCCGCGGGATCATCGTAATTACCGCAAGAAAGGCCAATCTGAAGGAGGAACATTTTCATGCCACGGGAACAGACGATATGTCTGGGCTGCATATTTACGGGATGAGGGAAGAGTGCGAAGAGTGGAGAAAGATGGGAGAGGATTTCAACGCCGAACTGGATCTAGGTCTTCTCGAAAAGCAATTCGTTTCCATAGTTCTGAACGCAGTCAGGGAGCACCCGGAAACTGTTGCCATAGTATATGAATGTACAGATATGCCTCCGTTTTCAGAAGTTGTGAGAAATGCTACAGGACTGCCGGTTTTTGATTTTGTCACCATGGCGGAATATGTTTACAGCGCTGTATGTCAATGTTGAGGAATGAAAGGAGCTGAGATCGGTAATGAAGAAAATAATTATCATTATGCTTACCGTAACAATGCTTGTCTTTTGCGGAACTATGGCAATGGCTGCACCGACCAGGGCGGAAACCGTTATTATCGGTACCACGGGCGATGCGACAACTATTGACCCACATGCTGCGAACGCGATGTGGTCAAACAACATTACGATAAACTTATTTGATCCTCTTGTGAGGAAGGTCTTTGACAAGTCCGGAAAGTTCACCCTTGTCCCCTCCTTGGCGACAAAGTGGGAACAGAAGAATGACACGACCTGGATACTGACACTGAGGGAAGGGGTCAAATTCCACAACGGCGATCCGTTCACTGCTGATGACGTGGTCTTCAGCATCAAGCGCTACAAGGACTCAACGACCGGAGGAACCGGATTTGTACAGCCGATAGCATCCGCACTGGCGCTGGATACCTACAAAGTGCAGATAAGGACTCACGCTCCTTATGCGATCCTCGTCCTTGACATGGCAGATGTATACATATCAAGCAAAAAGTACTTTGAGAAGGTAGGCGAGGATGGGATACTAAAACAGCCTGTAGGGACAGGCCCGTACAAATTCGTTGAGTGGATCAAGGAGGACCACATAACTCTTGATGCCAACGAGAAATACTGGGGTCCGAAACCTAAGATCAAAAGGGCGATAATGAGACCACTCAAAAATGATGCAACAAGGGTCGCAGCTTTGCTCAGCGGCGAAGTTGATCTTATCTACAACGTGCCGGTGAGAGACATTGACCGCGTAGCAAGGGGAGCGAATACGGAAGTCAAAGCGATCGCGGGTCCCGATGTCATGCATATCAACATAGACGTCACAAGACAGAAGACTCCGGGATACAAGAACGGCAAAAACCCATTCCTCGATCCAAGGGTCAGGGAAGCCTTTGCTATCGCTATAGACAGGGATTCGATAATCAGGAACGTATACGGCGGCCACGCATATCCTACAGGTCAGCTTCCCATTCCCGGAGCATATGGATATGTGGAAAGCATCAAACCATACCCATACAATCCTGAAAAAGCAAGGCAATTGCTTAAAGAAGCGGGATACCCAAATGGCTTTGAATTCGTGTGGGATGTTCCGCAGCAGCGTTACTTCAATGACGGTCCCTGCTCTCAGGCAATAGCAGGCTTTCTGGCAAAAGTCGGCATTAAAGCCAAACTGAACATGATCCCGTCGAACCAGTACCTGTCCTATATCAATCCCGGAGACAAGACCACCGCATTCTACGGGGCATCGGGGACTGGTAAGGGAGACATAGGCTACTGGTACAACCGCATGTTCTACACAAGGGATAAGAAAGAGGGCGCCGGCGGATCAAACAGGACGCATTATTCTAATCCGACGGTGGATAAACTGTTGGATGAAGCAGATTCGACCGCTGACGTAAAAGTAAGAAAGGCAAAACTCGAAGAAGTGACCAAGATACTTTACCAGGACTATGCGATAATCCCGATCTACCAGTACGAAGAGCCTTATGGGCTGGTCAAAGGTCTCGACTTCACTCCAAGGGTCGATGCTTTCATTTTTGACGTCAACACCATGCAAAAAAAGTAAGCTGACGTAATATCGGGAGGGGAGGAGACTAAATAGTTTCCTTTCCTCTCATAGCACTAT
>JALOBM010000005.1 GCA_023228285.1 Candidatus Cloacimonadota bacterium
ATCTGAAAAATGAAATACCTGGACATCTGCAATGGCTAACATCATATCTTTAATTGCTATTATAGACATGAGAACTCGATTTTTTGGGGGAATGCCTTATATCTTTAATGTAACCAGTACTTCAAAACCCAATACAAAACACCTGCTCTTTTCCCAAAGTGCAGGTGTTTACCTTTATAGTGCTTTTCAGCTCTATTTATGTTCTTATCGATTTACAAATCTGTGCCGATGATTCTACTAGGAAACATGGCTTACTTCTTGGTTCTTCCATTCTGTATGTGAGTCCTTTACACTAAAAGATACTTACCTTTCTGGTGATGTGCGGCATACCCGCATTTTCATAACGTATAAAGTAGATTCCGGAGGGAAGCTTGTGTCCCTGTGAATCACATCCATTCCAGTCGTAACTGCGTAATCCCGTTTCATCTGCGGCTGCTCCGCTTAGTTTATGAACCAATTGACCCCGCAGATTGTATATCTTCAGTTCGTGAAGTTCACTTGCTGCTCCGGCTACTTCGATCTTTACTGCACTGCTGAAGGGATTGGGATAGACTTTCATGCTCATATTGGGAATCGAAGGAACTTCATAAGCAGGATTACCGGCGGGGACTGCCAATTGCACATTCTCGATCTGCATCACGCCATGCAAGTCCATATCAGAAGCCAATTGAAAGAGTATATTCATGTTTTCGTTGCCCATTGCGCCCAGAAACATTCTGCTATTGGAAAGCTCGGCGGTACCCACTATCTCCGAAGCATTATAAGTACACAATTCAGGAGTATCGCCATTTGGCATGATCTCATGCACTACTACTTGCAGCTGAGGATCAAGGTAAGCATACAGTACTCTGGAATCGGGTAGCATCATCAGGTCGGCCATCATGGAAGGGACGTTTGATACCATATCCAGCATGTTGGATTCTCCTGTTTGTAGATCAATATGCTCGATAAAGATGCTGTTATCCTTGGTCTGATGTAACAGCTTGATGTAGTAGGCTGTGTTTGGGTCTTTGACTTGGAGTGCTATATACTCTGCTGAATCCTGCTGGAGCAGTTCCACTTCCCCTGTTTGATTCTTTAAGACCAGATTGTTATTCAGGGCAAACAGGCTCATATCAGCTCCATGCGAGATACTCTTCGGAGTGTAAGGAATTCCTATGTAAGGCACCAATTGATAATCCTGCGTATCAAAACCTCCTTCGCCATTCGATACCAATCTTCCAAAACTCAAACCCAGATTCCATTGAAGGTTGTCCAAGTCCTTAAAGCCCAGCCGACCATCCGCTTGAAAGCTCTTTTTATAGCCCACTCCGATACCTGTAGAGCCAGGATAGTTTTGAGGTAACAAAACCAAATCAGGTATCACAGGATCTTGATAAGGAACGGGAGGTATAACTGGGCCACCGCACATATCGTTTGGAATATCCCAGATGCCGTCATTGGAAGGATAATCACTATCATTTCCACTGCGATGGATATAGCCGCGTCTGCGTTGAGCTATGGATCCATAGAGATTGATGGTACCTCTTTCAAGATACGGTTTCGCTTCCGGCCACAGGGGATTATACCAAGGCATGTCCAAACGTGGTTCATCGGAGTTGAACGGAGAGCCTAGAGGCCAGGGATCTGCAACTGTGGGCGGGAAACGATAGCGATGCAAGTCGATATTATCAAAATAGTGATTTTCACCATCATATAGAACGTTTACTGCTGGTGTTGACCCGTGGGGATGCTGATATTCAAAGGTGAATATACCGTCATTACGGGGATTGTCACCTCCATCTCCAAAAGCCAATACTGAGGCATATACCTGGAAAGGTTCGGCGTCACTTCTGGCAAGGTGAACTCTGTTTCCTGTCTGCGGATCTTTGTATCCATACTTCATCTTCACACTTTTCGCTGAGATCAGTTGTACCTGGTCTGAGTAGTTCATGGGCTCTTCCGGAGATGTACCCGCCTGAGTGTTCTCCAGGAGGATATCTCCGATAATGAAGATATCACCTTGAGCGATCCAGGTCTGCTTGCCGGAGAATGTCCCCTCAATCCAGAGCTCGCTGTTTACTTTTAAAGTCATGTTTGCACATGATCCAGAAGCGATTGTCGTCCATATAGTGTCACTTACCGCTACAGTATTAATATAAATGGGATCGCTCGGAGGTATTTCCGGATAAACTTCATAGACAGGAAATTGAGTTTGCACGGGAACTGAAATGGTTCCCATCCAAGCAGTATAGCTGTCACCATCAACTCTGATCTTGATTATCCTGGTGTCACTATATTCCTCTGGTCCCACCAATACTGACTGCGAATCATCAATCTGAGGGTAATCCAAATGCGGTGCATTCTCTACTAAACCACCTCTAAATACATCATCAATGGGATAATCTCCATTAACTGAAATCACAGTGCCCGAGGTTATCACAGGAGCGTAAAAAGTCGGCCAACCTCCGTTTGTCCCACCACCGCCATTCTTAATCAGGATATCTCCATTGCTGCGAAGAGGTTGATAGATTACATCCTTACCCCAATAATAAACATCTGTGTCGTGCATGGATTTCTCGAAATTGGTAAAGTTCTGAGGGAATACCGGATCGCTGGAATCATCCGAACTGACCAGTTCAGTCATCATCCACTGCGGATATGGGAGCTTCAGTTCAAAATCCACGTAGTCTTCCCCTTCTTTGAACACTGTGGGATTCAGATCAAAAGTTCTGCCAGCTTCATAACTCTGCCAGGTGAGACCATTGTTTGTGGATATTGCCAGCATCTTATTTGTTCCAGAGCTATAAGCAACAACTATTTCCTGGGGAGTATAATAGAGGCTGGGTTTACAGTAGTGATTTGCTTGAGTACTAACTGTGGTATGAGACCACATTTGCATTTCGTTATCATAATACCAATATTGTATCTGACCCAGGTATTCAGGATGTTCACTGTTAACCTGGTTTACAACGAATGCGCAATAATTATCGGAAGTATATGTGGCGTGTTTGCCTGCAAAACGGCCATCAATGGCCATAAGAGCGCTCGAACAAAGTAGCAGAGCGCACAAAACAAAAACCAATGCTTTCATGATTCCTCCCGTTTATTTATGCTTTCGTAAGATTGTATAAAAAAACCAATATGTTGCATAAAGCGTTCCAATCGGCATAAATTGTGAATAAAGTAGTTCGATATCCATTCTCTCTATCAACCTGTATATCATATTGGCAGAAGGATTCAGAGTTTCTGATGAGAAAGATTCCGGAATTAGCTTCATGAACATCAGGCGGGCATATAGAGGACTGCCAGGTGAGTTAAAAGTCCTCGTCTGTATACGATATGGAACTGCTTTCATTAGAAGCGACCTCTGGTCACTATCAATACCATACGTGGTCATCAATGCTTTGCGTACCATTGTATTGGAGGTGAAGGTGAGGTATCGAACCATTACCGTAAATCCACCAAAGCAGCGCCATAAACCATGCAGTGCCGAACCGGATATTATCTCGTTATCATCGAGTTCCTTAATAACTCCTTTATATCATGATCAAGTTTACTGAAAAGAAAGGGAAGCATTCCTAATTGAAACATAATCTGCACTCTGAGTAACACACGTGTAGCTGTATGGTTAAGGGTGAGATAGTCTTGAGTATCTCACAGTAGTCTACCATAAAAAAACGAATATCCCCCGAATCCGATAAGCTGACACTTCACAGTCTACCTTACCTGGACTACGCAGTCTGAGAGTATCCCAAAGACCTCCTGAGCGTGGCTTGGGAAGTGCTCAGGAAGTGTGTGAGATGTGGAAAAGATATCTGACTGCTTGAGTATACATGGGATTCTCTACTCTTCTTTTTTAGATTTGATATTCAAAAAAGTGATTATGTGGATTTATCGAAACCATGTGAATGCCAAGATGAGAAAAATCTTGACGAATACGAGCATATTGTTGTCCTAGGAAATTATGGTCTAGTTGGTAGATGTTTCAGCAGTAACATTATCAATCAACTAGCGTTGGACAATAATTACTGGATCATTTGAAAGCTACAACAGAAAAAATAAAGATAAAAGGAGTCCTTTAGTGGAAAAAATGATGCTACTGGGCGACGAAGCCCTTGCGCAGGGTGCTTTGGATGCCGGAATCTCCGGTTTCTATGGTTATCCGGGCACACCCTCAACCGAGATTATTGAATACGCTCAAAAATCTAAACAAGCCCTCGAAGACAAAGTTCACCGTACTTGGTCTTCGAATGAGAAAACAGCCTATGAATCAGCTCTGGGCATGAGCTATGCCGGCAAACGAGCAATGGTAACCATGAAGCATGTCGGTTTGAATGTTGCCGCAGACCCATTCATGAATTCAGCAATGACCGGAGCACACGGCGGGCTCATTATTGCTGTTGCGGACGATCCCTCCATGCATTCATCGCAAAATGAGCAAGACTCCCGCAATTACGGTCATTCCGCCATGATACCCATATTGGAACCTTCCAACCAACAAGAATGTTATGATATGGCTTTCTACGGATTTGAACTGTCCGAAAAGTATCATATTCCCGTTTTGCTCCGCCTCACCACTCGTCTCTCACACTCACGCAGCGGGATTCAAAGAAGAGAACGCAAAGCTCAAAACACTGTAAACAAACCTGAAGATATCTTTCAGTTTATGCTGTTACCGGCTATTGCACGTAAGAAATACAAGAAACTGATCTCCTTACAGGAGAAATTTGATACTGAAGCTCTGAATAGTCCCTTCAACAACTACAAATTGGATGCAAAAGATTTCAGCAAGGGTATTGTTACTACGGGGCTTGCCTATAACTATCTGCGAGAAGTCTTTGGCGATTCTCCCATTCCGTTCCCTGTGTATAAGATATGCCAATATCCAGCTCCGGTTACCAAGATTCAGGAACTCTACAATAAATGTGACAGCCTGTATTTCTTCGAAGAAGGAATGCCAGTGTTGGAAGAGCTCTGCAAAGGGATGGCTTGCGAGGGTCAAAAACCAATTCACGGCAGATTGGACGGCACCTTGGACCGCGATGGCGAATTGAATCCGAACAAAGTGGCAAAAGCTTTAGGTATGCCCGAAAAATATGGCTCAGATATACCGGAGATCGTAGTTGGCCGTCCGCCTGCCCTCTGCGTTGGTTGCCCTCATGCGGACAGTTTTCTGGCCTTGAATGAGGCCATCAAAGAGTATGGCAGAGGCCATGTTTTCGGCGATATCGGCTGTTATACTCTGGGCTTTATGCCTCCTTACAATGCGATCAATTCCTGTGTGGACATGGGAGCTTCCATCACCATGGCAAAGGGAGCAGCAGACAGCGGACTTTTCCCCGCCATTGCCGTGATCGGAGACAGCACATTTACTCATAGTGGAATGACAGGATTGATGGATTGTATTTACGATAAGACAAACGTCGTGATTGTGATCCTGGACAATAGCACTACCGGTATGACCGGAGGTCAGGAATACACCGCTTTTGGCAGATTGGAAGAGATATGCTTGGGGCTTGGAGTGGTAAAAGAACACATTCGCACCTTCTTCCCCTTTGTGAAGAATCACGAAGAAATGATTCGCATCTACAAAGAAGAGATTGCCTACGAAGGTGTATCTGTGATTATTCCTCGTCGTGAATGCGTACAAACTCTGAAAAGAAAGAACAAAAGGGAGTCCTGAGATGAAGAAAGATATTATTCTTGCCGGAGTTGGTGGACAGGGTATCCTGACCATCGCGACCATCCTGGGTAATGCAGCTCTAAACAGAGGTTGGCAGTTGAAACAAGCTGAGGTTCACGGAATGAGTCAACGTGGTGGCGACGTACAAAGCCATTTACGTTTGTCGGACAGCACTATTCACAGTGATCTGATCACAATGGGCGATGCGGATATGATCCTCTCTGTGGAACCAATGGAGAGTTTACGCTACCTGCCTTTCCTCTCGAAAGACGGGTGGATCATCACAAACTCAAAGCCCTTCATCAATATTCCCAATTATCCCGATCCCGAAGTAGTGTACAATGCCATTAAAACAGTAAAAAACAACGTTCTTTTCGATGCTGATCAGATAGCCAAAGACATTAAAGCCCCTCGTGCGATGAATATCATAGTATTGGGTGCAGCTATTAAGCATCTGGGCTTTTCTGAGACGGAAATTGTGGAAAGCATAAAAAGCATCTTTAGCCGTAAAGGTGAATCTATCGTGGAATCCAATATCAATGCTCTGCAAGCCGGAATGGCAATAAGCTGAGGATTGAAGATATCTATCAAGCCCGTAGAAAGATAATCTACGGGCTTTATTCTCCGCATAAAGCATTTGACAAAAATCCCACGGTACAGAGCATGGGATAATCGGGGTATATCCCCCACAGGAGTGTTATCGTGAATATCATAAACAACAAAACCGGCTGGATAGAAGTAATCTGCGGGAGTATGTTTAGCGGAAAAACCGAAGAGCTGATTCGCCGTGTCCGCAGAGCCGAATATGCCAAACAACAGGTTCTTGTATTCAAACCATCCATCGATAATCGCTACGATAGCGAAAGCATCGTATCACATTCAAACATGAAGGCACCATCCATCCCAATCAATGAAGTCTCCGAGATCTATTCATATCTACAGGAAGACACGCAGATAGTTGCCATCGATGAAGCTCAATTCTTCGATGAGTCCATTGTAGGCATCTGCAACGACCTTGCAGATCAAGGATATCGGGTAATCGTAGCTGGCCTGGATCAGGATTACAAGGGTAGCCCCTTTGGCAGTATGCCGCAGTTGCTGGCCATAGCCGAATACGTTACCAAGAACCTTGCAATCTGCGTGCATTGCGGTAATCCCGCCAATCGGACTCAAAGAACCGTTCACAAGGAAGAACAAATCCTAGTGGGCTCCACCGATGCTTATGAAGCCCGCTGCCGCAATTGCCACGAGGTTCTGGATTGATGATTTACAGCCCGCAAGTGCTCATTGTGCTCTTGATTATTAGGATGATAGACATCTACAATATGGTAATTTTCGCACGTGTAATTGCCAGTTGGCTGGTTCAAAATCCCTATAATCCCATTTATCGCTTCTTGTTTTCCATGACGGAACCCATTTTGGCACCTCTTCGCAGAGTGATGCCAAACATGGGCCTTGATTTTTCGCCAATTGTGGCTTATCTTCTCTTAAACATCCTGCAAAGGATACTGGCAAGTTTTATTTAGCAGGAGGAATCTAAATGCCACTTTTTCCTTTAGATATCAGACATCAGGAGTTTTCCGGACAAATGTTCGGATACAACAAAAAAGAAGTACGTGCGTTTTTGGATCAGATCGCTAATGAACTGGAAGAGTTGCTTAAAAAACAAGAGCGGGAATTGGCTCGCCGCGAACAAAAACAGTATGAGATAACTCAGGAAGCAGTTACCGCTAATACCGCGGTGGAAGACCTCAAGCGCAGAGAAGAGCTGATTAGCCGTACTTTGGTGTTTGCCGAAAAGACTAAGGCAGACATCATTGCAAACGCCCGCAAAGAAGCTGAAAACATCATTCATGAAGCAGAATTGAAAGCCAAACGCGCCATCAATGAAGCCAAACAACATCTTAGCGTTTTGGAGCACCAGTATCTCTCAATTAAGGAACAAAAACGCCAGTTTCTCATGCAATTCAGAGTCGAGCTTCAGAGCTTTCAGGATAGGATCAGTAAGGATCCTTTGCTTAGCAAGGATACCGAACAGCTTATGGACGGCGAATTTAAACAGATCAAAGAAGAAATCGTTCCGAACAAACCTGCTGGGGAAAGCAGATGAACTATCGCGATACCGCAGAGTGGCTCACGCATAAATTGACTGAACGACCCCTTCTCGCTGTCATTTTGGGCACCGGTCTCAGCGATATGGCCGAAACTTTTGAGATAATCCAAACAATTCCATATGACGAGATCCCTGGATTTGTGATGAGTACTGCCCCATCTCACAAAGGCAACCTGATCCTCGCAAGAAGTGAAGGCAAAACGATTCTGCTTCTACAAGGGAGATTCCATTATTATGAAGGTTATTCGATGCCTCAGGTAGTGTTTCCCACCAGAGTAGTTGCCGCTATGGGATTAAAGACACTTGTGGTCACCAATGCTGCCGGAAGTCTGCGTAAGTCTCTGTCTCCTGGATCCATAGTTCAAATAACGGATCATATCAATTGCATGGGAACCAATCCCTTGATCGGCAAGAATGATGATAAACTGGGTGAACGCTTCCCCTCTATGAACGATCTCTACGATCCTGATTATCGAAGACTCTGCGACGAAATTGCTGCTTCACATGATATTGAAACCCATAAGGGAGTATATGTGGCAGTGTGTGGACCCAGCCTGGAAACCAAAGCCGAATGCGCTGCCTTTGCTGGTATGGGAGCAGATCTAGTAGGAATGTCCACGGTTCCCGAAGTTCTCGCAGCGCGTCATGCAGGCATGCGTGTAATCGCTTACTCCATTGTAACAAACTATAGCAACCTCTTTCACAGTGAAGCTCATTCGCAAGAAGAGATCCGTCAAAACGCTGCTGTTGCCTCCCAAAATCTAAAGCAGATCATATCTTGCTTTATTGCATCGTTATGATATTTTCATTGACACACTTGTGCCCTTATTTTACCATGAAATATTGAAATATATGAGAGTAAAGATTAGGAGAATCTAATGGCCAGGAAAACACTTACTACCGACAAACTGCAATACTTTGAAGAGCTTATCCGTAATGAACTCAATGAAAGTGTGCAGTACATCGAGAATATAAACAAAGAACAGAGCGTTGGCGCTCGCGAGAGTAGTGGCGATCTTTCCAGCTATGCTTATCATCAGGCAGACCAGGGTTCAGATACGAATTATATGGAACACACTGTAAAAATGATGGAAAGCGAGAGAGAAAAAATCCGTTTATTGAACGATGCCATGCGCCGCATCCAGGACGGCACCTTCGGTGTCTGCGAAATGTGCGGTGAACTGATTCCTGATACACGTTTGCAGATCCTCCCCTATGCTACACTCTGCATAGATTGCAAGGAAAAGATGGAAGAGAAAAAGAGGAAGCAAAGACGCTGAACCAGCATGACAAAATTGAAGACTTCTCCCGCCTACCTGATCATGCTTATAATCCTTGTGGCAGATCAGCTTACAAAGCTATTAATAAGGATCAACCTGGATTTACATCATAGTATTCCCATATTTTCCAATATCTTTGGGGATACTTTTATGCTCACTCATGTGAACAATACCGGTGCCGCCTTCAGCATTGGCTTTTCCAGTGATGTTACCAACCGGATATTCTTTATAGTAACTACACTTTTGGCCATTATCTTGATCCTCTACCTGCTATACCAAAGCACTCACCGCATACAGGTAATAGCTTTTGGGCTGGTAATGGGCGGAGCCTTGGGAAATCTTTTCGACAGAATTTTTCGAGGTGGAGTTACAGATTTTATCGACGTGGACTTTCCGGATTTCATAATGCAGAGATTCCCCATTTTCAACATTGCAGACAGTGCGATCTTTATCGCTGTATGTCTGCTGATTATCGATATGCTTCTTATCAAGGACGCTCAAGCTGTAGAGGCTGATGATTGTTCGGAACAAATCCATGAAGAGATTCATACCAAGGAGATATAAATGAAAGGTATAGTTCTTAGTGTTTTAATCCTGACTTTTACGGTCGGAATCATGGCAGATGTATTGACCTGTTATGATGTTCAATATACTACGAATACCAACGGCAATTCACCCTACAAGGATCAAACTGTTACTGTAGGCGCTGTAGTAAGCGCATTAATCCCGAATACCGGTTTGTACCTCAGCGATCCTGAAGGCGGACCATGGAGTGGTCTCTACGTCTACGGAAGAAATGCCGCTGCAGCATTGGCCATAGGAGATTTTGTAAATATTACCGGAGAGATCATGGAGTACTCCGGCCTTACAGAGATGAGCCTGCCCGATACTTGGGAAATCATATCCAGCAGTAATCCTATCCCCGAGGCAATAGACCTCAGCACTGCTGAAGTACCTTACAACAATAATATTTCTGAGCAGTGGGAAGGCGTATTGGTTAGCATATACGATCTCACTGTAGTTTCAACTCCCGATACTTACGGCCAATGGAGAGTCTCCAGCGGCAGCGCTCAATCCATGATTGACGACGTTATGTACCGCCCTACTTCAATCAACGTCGGCGATACCTGGTACAGGATTTCCGGAATTGTGGATCAACATACCAGTGCTGGATATAAAATAAATCCTCGCAGTGCGCAAGACATGGTAAAAGAAGACAACATTGATAATTCTCAGATTACTGTATCCTCCGTAGCTAATGCCGCTATCGGTGAAAGCCATGTTCTGAATGTGGAGACTACTCATATTAGCCAGGAATGGAATGTTCAATCCTATGCTATGAGTTTGCAATACGATGCCAATTCCCTTGAATTTGAAGATGTGATCATCGACAGTACACTTACACTGAGTCAACCCACCATATCTCATTTAGGTACCGGTGAGCTGAAAATCATGTATCAAGCTGCTGAACAGATGATCTCTACTTCTCCCGCTGTACTTCTAAAGTTGAAGTTCAAAGTAAAAAGTTATGGTAACCTTGAAGTTGCCATCACCGAATTCATGTATAATGATATCGTACTTAGCAGTCTAAATTCGGGCATAATCAACGTAAAAATCACTGAGAACAAAGCTCACCTTTCCATCTCCGGATCCGTTACTGGGAAAAACAGCTTCAATCCCTCCATGAATGAGAAGATCAAGATCGAATACGGAACCAAACTTGGTTTTATGGCCAAAGCAATTGTGCGCATTTACGACGCTCAAGGGCGTTTAGTCGCAACTCCTGTAAACAAAAACTTCAACAGCCCCACTGGATTCGAGAATATTATGTGGGATGGACGCGACAGCAACATGAAGCGGCTTGAACCAGGCTTGTATTACTGCCATGCTGAGATCAGCAACAGAGAAACCAGCAAAAGATACTCAACGGTACAACCTATCGTGATTAAAACACGTTTGAAATGAGGGAGATAAGCATGAAAAAGATACTACTATTAACACTGATCCTGATTCCCTGTGCCATGCTTCTGGCAGTTTTTGATGATTATCAACCTTCCGCTCGTGCCCGCGGTTTTGGGGGAGCCTTCACTGGAGTTGCCGACGATGTAAATACTATGTTTTACAATCCTGCCGGACTGGCAGATACCCATTACGAAGCCAAGATTGGTTTTTCTCAGCTTAACGGTGAAAAGTTTTCTGAGTACAAAACCATAGCAATAGGCCTCTCTCTTCCCAAGCGTCTTGGTACTATGGGCGCCGGTGTTCGCATGATGGATGTGGATTATGAGGATTTTACCCTGTATCGGGATCAGATCTATACTCTCAGTCATGCCTTCACCCTGCAAAAGGATATTCATTCCACCATCAACGTTGGATATAACCTCAATTACTATAACTTGCGCTTTGACGACGATGACGATACTGATGATGCTTTTGGGCTTGATCTTGGCGTTACAGCACTCTTACACACCCGTACAAAGCTTGGTTTTGCAGTTACTAACCTCACAAAATCCAAGATGGGCTTCGAGAATCAGATTGATCTTCCCAGCAAACTAGCCTTGGGCATATCCTACATCCCCTACGATGGAGTTACGACTACTGTAGAAGTGAAGAAGGATTTTGCCGAAACCACAGAGTTTATGGGCGGTGTGGAAGCCAGAATCTTCGATCCCCTGTATATTCGCGCCGGTGTACATCAAAATCCCGCTACATATTCTGCTGGAGCTACCTTTGTGTTGGAAGGAGTATCTTTGGATTACTCCTTTACCATGCATTCTGTACTGTCACCCACTCATTACATAAACTTAGGCTACAATTTCTAAAGGAGATATTATGGCAACTAGCTTCAGACGTTTTTTCCCCGCATACTTACCGCTATTGTTAGAAATCTTCAGACACTTCAAAAGAGATTTGAACCACAATGGAAACATCCGAAAAACTGACCACAATTCCGAAAAGATGGCTACCATAGAACATCTGCTAGTACGCTTGGAAAAGAAGATCCAATTCAACCGCGAAACATATGAGAAGATAGCCCGACGGATATACATCTGGCTTACGATAAACAGTATTATTCTCATAGCTATCGGGGTGAAGATCTTCTTCTATTGAGCCAGTATTCAGCCTTAATATACATACAGGTTTCTCTTTAGGGAAGCCTGTATTTTTATGCTTAGCGGTAGCACTATGTCAATAGAGCCTTTTATTCCTTTGGGACCATGACCAATTACTAATGGATTATATCTTGGTTTTGATTATGAAGTGTTCTATAAAAGATAGTGCCACAAGTATCTACAGAAAACGTACAAGGCATCTTCGATAAAGGTTTGACAAAGAAGATGGAAATAATATTTTGGAATTCATGAAAGAAGTAAGATCAGTTAAAGACCTGTATCAGAATGCGAACTACTGCCAGTCATGTGGCGGACGACTTGAGCTAAAGGAAGATCGGGAAGGCAAGCTTCGCGGCATCTGCCCTACTTGTGGCTTTATCCTGTATAAGAATCCCATCCCTGCTGTAGCAATATTCGCTTTAATGATAACAGCGAACTCCTCCTGGTAAAACGTCTCTACGAACCAAGAGCCGGAATGTGGGCATTACCCAGCGGTTATATAGAGATCAATATGAGTCCCCAAGAAAACGCTATTTCAGAGATGGAAGAAGAAACAGGGCTACTGGGAGAAGTAGATCACTTCATCGATTGGTATTATGGTTATAGTCCCATCTATCTCAGAACTCTCAGTTTGGGCTTCAGAATGAGAATAATCGGTGGAGAGCTACATGCCGGCGATGATGCGGAAGACACCAGATTCTTCCAACTGGACAAACTACCCCCAATAGCTTTTGACGCACATAGGCATTATATCAAACTGGAAACAGGCATCAATGCCCGCTAAGGAGGTTCCCTTGAAGCTTAGATACTTTGCCCATGCTTCCTTCCAGATTATTACTGATGAAGGGATAAGTATCATTATCGATCCTTGGTTGGATCAGAATTCTCTATCTCCAGTGAAGTCAAATGAAATAAAAGCAAACTATATACTGCTGTCACATGCCCATGGTGATCATTGCAGTGATGCTTTGAAGATTGCGGATAAGAATGCTTTAGTAGTAGCTGTATCTGAGCTGGCAGGTTACTACAAAGCAGCCGGATGTAAGACACACGCCATGCAGATTGGTGGTGCTTTCCAATTCGATTTTGGCTCTGTGAGATTCGTAAAAGCGGAACATGGCAGCATGACTCCTGATGGCAGATATGGGGGACTTGCCGCCGGAATAATCGTGACCATCGATGGGATATCAATATACCACATGGGAGACACAGGCTTGTTTGGAGACATCAGATTGATCGCTGAAATGCACAAAATTGACTATCTGCTTGTACCCATCGGCGGCAATTATACCATGGATCCTGCGGACGCAGCTATCGCCTGTTCCTGGCTGAAACCCCGCCTCGCCATTCCCATGCATTACAACACTTTCCCGCTAATAAAGCAAGATCCCGCACATTTTGCAGAGCTTTGCAAAGTGCACGGGATCATAGTGAAGATAATGCAACCAGGAGAGACAATCAACCTTTAAGCGCGTCCAAAGCCGCCTGATAGTTGGGCTCATGTACAATGTCATCGACCAGCTCGGTATATACTACCTTGCCTTGATCATCGATTACTACTACTGCACGAGCTAATAAACCTGCCATAGAACCGTCCATGATCTCCAGGCCATAGTCCTTGCCAAAATTCCGGTCTCGCATCTCAGATAGCGTATAAACCCTGTCTATACCTTCTGCTCCACAGAATCTCCCCAAAGCAAAGGGTAAATCTCTGGATATTCCCAATACAACCGTATTTTCCAGTGCTGCTGCTTCAGCGTTGAATTTGCGGACGCTTGTAGCACACACACCAGTATCGATGGAAGGATATATGTTCAATAGTATCTTCTTCCCCTTATATTGATCCAAACTAACGTCCGTCAGATCCCCGGCAGTTAGCACAAAATTCTTTGCGATCGTTCCCGGTTTGGGCATCTCCCCTATTGTGTTGATTGGATTGCCTTTTAGTTTTATTTTAGCCATTGTATTACCTCGTTTGTTTGATATTCTACTTATATGATAGGCATTTTGTCCAGAAATGCAAATCCATTATTAATCCGATCCGGATGATCCTTGCATCCCCTGTTTGCCAACCAGAGATCAAGCAGATATAATCGTGTGATAAAGCAGTGCTCACTCGATGATAACGGGATGATATCTACTTCAGACCTCGATAACTTAAAGGGACTGTGCTGTTCTTAGGCTTTAGTGAGCTTGATCCGTAACAAATCCTGTGCCATTTTATCATTCAAGTTTGCGTTCGAAAAAACAATGAATATTGGATCAAGGATATCTCCGGCTTTGCAAAGCTCTCTACTATATACCATATTGCGCGCCATGAGATATTGTGCTTTTACAGTAAACGCTGAGTGCCCGTATAAATCGGACATTACATTCATGCTGATCTTCTCATTGCGAATTCTGCTCACAGCGTAGTTTCCTTGCGGATAGCAGGCGTATTCTGATTTACGATACTCTTGCCAATTCCCATGTTCATCCAAGAAGCCGAATACTGCGTCAGGAAGCACATTTTTGCTGTTTACAAAGATGTATTGATAGAAGGATTCGTATCCTGCACGTTTGGGCCAGGAGACGATTTCCACACTGTTCAGCAGAACAGGAATTCCTGGCATTGTAAGGAACAATGACCTGTATCTTGCTCCCTTGAGGAACTCAATCTCTTCTATTGCGGTTTCCCAGCTAAGTCCCTGCCACAGATTTTGATACTGATCATAATAATCAGCTCTCTGCAGAACGTGCTTTTCACGCAGCAGCTTGGCTTCATTCATGGAGCTTGGCATCATAAACAATCCCCCCACAAAGGGATTTCTACCGGCTCTGGGGCCGAAGTCTGGTTCTGCGGACTCTAGGCATTCAATAACATCCATTTTCAAGCTTGATATAAGAGGGAATCTATTGTCTTTTGCAGCACTAAAGCTGAGTGAGCCATTATTGATAGTGATCTCAGACGCGCCTTCATGTGTATCTATGGTGCCAACACTATTTAGAATCAAGCGTTTACAATCCAGATCGAAATATGGGAAACGCAGCTTTGCATCCAGAATACTAAGTCCCGCATTATCCAGGGGCAAGCTGTGGATGGTATCTTCCGTTGCGGAAGCTGAATAGTTTTGAGAGGGAATTTCCAGAGTATGCTCCAAACTCAATTTATGGTGATGCACTGGCTTGAGAGCAATTACATCCGGAAATATCGGATTGTGATTGTTGCTTATCACATCAACGCTATTGTAATGAGCAGGAGAATCAAAGCTCTTTCCCATTACGAAATTCCTAAATGCCCCAGCAGATTGGAAGAGATTGTGATACACTCTGATCGCAGGACTCTTCATATCCATTGTAGATTTGATATCTGCAAGAGCTACATCCAATAGCAGGAAGTTGTATTCAAAGGAAAGATTCCAGCCTTTATGCCAAGTAAGGCAGTGTGTGTTGTCACTGCTCTGTTTAGCAAAAATCCAGGGTTCGGATATTGAATTGGGATCGAAATCATCCAAAGTTAACTGATCGCAATCTGTAAGCATACTTATCACTTCAGAATTCTGCATAAACTTGCATTCCTTGATGTAAAAAGATATTCTTTGCCGCAAATTCAAGTCCATTGCATCATCAGGTATATTCTGAAACTTGAAAACAAGATCCAATTCACCGGAAGGAAACAATGTGAAAACCTTGGAAAACTTTAATCCGATGTGTTTTCTGCTCTCATAGAATACTTCCATACTTGCAGAGTCTCCGGATTGGCTATAGCAAATCCTCTCAGGGTCTTGTTCTTCAAATTCGCCGCTATATGGCTGCCCAAAATCACAGGGGGAGTATCTTGTAGTAGTGGGTTTCTGGTCGGAGTAAAAATATGCCCAATTATTCTGATTTTTTAGCGGCATTTTCACATAGCTGTTAGCGGCTATGATAAAGGCATCGCTTTTTGTGCCTTTTGCATCACATCCCCGGTTTGTAAGTATCGGTGTGCTTTCATGTGTGAAATATTGCTGTTCTGTGGAATCCTGAGTTTTAACTTTCACCTCTATTTCAGGATTGTAGACTGCGGAGCCGCTTGTTTGATATCGGAGAGTATAGGTTTGTTTCTCTCGAGCGTTCAGGCTTATCTCAAGTACCTTTGTTTGGATTTGTACTTTATCATCATCGGGAAAGATCAATCTGAAACTTGCTGGGACTTCCAACATACTCTCCACATTCAAGTACATATATTGATCCGTATCAGTTTGAACCGGTCCATAGCTCAGTAGTTTGATATCGAGAGGTTGGAATATTTCCTGAGATATACCCAAGACTACTGACTTGCCTGCTACGCATAGTTTTGTCTTAATTGCAGGTAGTACTTCCCATTCGCTGGTTGCTCCGTCAAAAAAGAGCGGAGTGTATTCAGCATCTATTGTTCTTGATGGTTCGGCTTTAGCGTTAAGTTTCAGCTTATAATCGATGAGTTCGTTGTCTTCACTTTTCAATGAGAAATCGTTGTAATCGGGACTAAAACTCTCATAATGGAATTTTATAGAGTATTTTAAACCAAAAACTACTTTTGCTCTGTTTGCTTTACAACTGATGTGAAAATCCGGGCTATGGATCTCCACAATCTCCCTTGATCCTTTTTCTACGACCACTTTCAAGCTTTTTCCATCTTTCTGCCAAAGGTAGGAGTAATATGTGAAACCGTTTTCCTTCTCTCCGTCAGTAATGATCGACAGATCTCGTACCTGGTCTTTATACCAGTTAAAATAGTCAAAATATGGGGCCAACAATTCATGACTAATGATTCCAGGGAGATAGTTCAACAGATAAGTGCTGGGATTTTGCATCTCTTGCCAGAAGAAACCACATTTTTTGTATAATGGTATAGCTTTAGTGTTTCCCGGCCATGTAAACAGGCTTAGCACCGGAATCTTGAGTTCTAGTGTTTTATATACACAGGCGTGAAGTAGTTTCTTGCCAATTCCACAACCGTGATAATCTGGTAGAACGTTCAGCATACAAATATGAGTCTGTTTCTTTGCTTCACACAAGATATCCACATATCCCAATACCTGATCTTTATACAGGGCTACATATTGTGCCACAGCTGAGCTGTTTGCCTGTTCTGAGATAACCTGCTCTGTGCTGTAGTTGAACACCATACCATTCCATTCTGAACTGCTATTGTTCCACATTTCCGCTAATCCCGCGGCATGCTTTGGTTCATATTCACAAATAACAATGTCATCGTAATTCAGTTTCATTCCTTCTCCATAAACAGTGATTACTTGAGTATGCTACTTAATTCGTAACGATGTCAACTGTCAATATGTTTCTCTCCGATCATAACTCCATAGACATTCTTTCAATGGTTCAAACCAGCTTGATAGTCTCCTGTCGTTCTTGCGTGAGTATTGTGTGAGTGGTTATGCCATTTTTTGACGAACATTCAGCCATATAGTACTCTGCATCTTATAATTGAGGAAATGCCCGAATATCTGGCTCTACGCTATCGCTATAACCTGATAGCAGTATGCCTGATAATGAGAGTGCACACAAGTCCAAGAGTAACCGATTATCACCGTCGAACAGGACTTTAGACTTACGGGGACAGTTGCATATGCTAAATGTGTGGAAGAAATACACAGATTCCAGATAGTGATTCGAATCTAGCACAAATTTTAACACGTAATCGTTTGACATTTTTGCAGTTGATCCAAAATGGACTACCCAATCTGAAACTAATCTCAGCGGCTATAACGTTTTACGGAGCGATTCTCAACGAAGGATGAAACCATCTGACTTGGGATGGGAAAGATACCTATGGTAAAAAATGTGCGGAAGCGGCGTTTTCTTCGTAAGAGTATCGGGAAAGGGTCTTAACCTTCAATACAAGATTGTCCTGATGAAATAGTATCAAATGACTATAGGATGTCTTAAAGCCTTGCTTACCAAAGAAGCAAGGCTTTTTATTTTCTCTAAATAGCTCACGGTCTCTCTGATTACTCATAACGATCCCACAAACTGTACACACAGACCACAAGCATCAATATCCATGCAGAAATTTGCCAGGGAAAGCTTTTATATTAGCTATCCATCCGAATTGTATATAATACCGCACTTTTCGCTTGACTGATATACAGGATTTATTGATAGTGAATTCTAGTAAAAATACAAGGTGATATTGAATGACTCTCAGAGATATCGTCACTTTGCTGGAAGGCGAAGTGCTATTCCCGGAAGCTGATCTGGACAGGGAAGTGCCCTGCGCTTTTGCGTCTGATATGATTTCCGACATTCTCATGTGTACTAAAGAGCCAACCCTACTCCTCACTGGGCTTACAAACAACCAGGTAATCCGCCTTAGCGATATGATCGATCTTTCCGGTATAGTCTTTGTACGCGGAAAGCGTCCTTTGCAGGATGTGATCGATATGGCTGCTGAACGGGGATTGCCCATCATTTCTACCAAGTTTACTCTCTATCGCAGTAGCGGCTTACTATACAATGCTGGTTTACGCAGCTGTAAGATTTGAGCAGATATGGCAGAGTATTGGTATATAGCCGAAGGTTTTGAAGAGCGGGTAAACAGCTATTTGACCCACAATGGCGAATCTGAGGTAGATATGATGTTTTCAGTACCGGAAAAGGACTTTAATACAGCAGGAAAGGGATCTTCCGAATTGAAGATCCTCCTGAAGCGATTGGGGGTAAATTCCGATATCCTACGCCGGATCGCGGTTGCCTCCTATGAAGCAGAGATCAACGTAGCCGCTCACTCCAAAGGAGGAATAATGCACAGTGCGGTTCACGACGATTTTATCCACATTCGCTTTGAGGATGAAGGGCCTGGTATCAGTGACATCGAACAAGCCATGATTCCCGGTTTTTCTACCGCCGATGAGCTGGTTCGTGAACTTGGTTTTGGAGCTGGCCTTGGTTTACCAAACATCAAAAAAAACAGCGATGCCATGCATATTGTCTCTGAGCATGGTTCTTCCACCTTGGTGGAGTTCATAGTTTTCTTTTCTTAAGCATTATGAATAAGAAAGACAGCAAATACTTTCATGCCATACAGATCCTGGAAGACAACTGTACTGGTTGTACGGCTTGTGTGAGAGTCTGCCCCACTGAAGCCATTAGAGTGCGTGATCGCAAGGCGTATATAGATCCCTATCGTTGTGTGGATTGCGGCAATTGTGTAACTGCTTGCGAATTCCATGCTATCATTCCTTCCAGCGATCCCCTGGATATCATCAACAACTTTAAATACACTGTCGCCATTATTTCTTCCAGTTTCTTTGGTCAGTTTTCTGAGGACATCAGTTATGGTAATGCCAAGCAAGCCATCTTACAGCTTGGTTTTAACGAAGTAGCAGAAGAGGCGATGGTTACGGATTTCATGATCTCTGTGATTCGCCTGTACATTCGCGAACACCGGGATAAAAGGCCGATCCTCAGCAGCAATTGCCCCGCAGTAGTACGCCTTATTCAAGTGAAGTATCCTTCGCTCTTGCCCAGTCTGTATCATGAAGAAGCCCCTATGAGCATTTTAACCCGCTATTTGCGGGACAGAATCTCCAAGGAACAGCATTTGAACGATAATGAGATTGGTATCTTTCTGATCGTACCCTGCGTGGCTCACGTTACAGCAGTACACCAACCTGAAGGAGCATACAAACACCTGCAGGATGGAGCTTTCTCTACTGGAATGATCTATGGCAAAGTGCGCGAGATCATCAAAGATGTACAGAACAATCCACAAACCATCGATACTTATCCCCAAGGACTCGCTTGGGCGCTATCAGGAGTGCAGGCAGAACTGGTGGACACAGACGACATTCGCACTCTCTCTGTAAATGGCGTGGAAAATGTAATGGACATACTATCCAAAGTGGAAGATCACTATCTGGATCAATATGACTATATCGTTCTGAGAAGTTGCACAAACGGTTGTGTAGGTGGATGCCTGAACGTGGAGAATCCTTTTGTGGCAATGAGTCGCATCAAAAAGATGAGCAAAGAAGGTGAAGGAAGCGAGATCCATGTGGAAGAACTGGAACGTTTGCACGCTGCCGGAGAATTCTCAGTTTCCCCACTGGCTCCACGACCCATTATGGAGTTGGATAAAGACATCAAGAAAGCCATTCAAAAGATGAAGAAGATCAACGAATTCCTCACGATGCTTCCCGGCTTGAATTGCAGCGCCTGTGGCAGCCCCACTTGTTACGCTCTGGCAGAGGACATTGTTTTGGGCAAAGCATCGATCGATGATTGCGTAGTCCTTCAACGCGGCAAGAGTAGCGATGCAGATGAAGATGAATAATTAGAATAATAAGGATATTATTATGAGCAAATTAAGCGACTACATTGTCAAGGTCAACGGCAAGAACCTTACTCCCGCTATGGATCCGGAAAACATAGAGATATCCGGTGCGTATGTGAGCGATATGCTTAGCGATGTGATGGGTTCAGCAAAGCCAGACCAGGCTTGGATCACTATCATGAAGCACATGAACGTGGTAGCTGTGGCGTCTATGACCGGAATCCCCGTGATTATCTTTGCCAAAGGGAATGTGCCTGATGATGCCGTATGCGACAAGGCTTTGGAAGAAGGCATCTGCCTGATAAGCAGCACTCTGGATACCTTCAGCCTGGCCGGAATATTGTATCAAACCTTGGGTCTATAACAACATCCCATGCGCCTGATTAGCGCTGACCTGCATATACATAGCGTGTTATCTCCCTGTGGAGGCCTGGAGATGTCGCCTTCAGCGCTGACCGCCAGACTGAAAGCACTGCAAATAGAATGGTTTGCCATCACAGATCATAATAGCATGGCAAATTGTCCTGCTTATGAGGCGGTTGCAAATAAAGCTGGAATTTCGTTTAGCTGGGGAGTGGAAATTCAGACTTTGGAAGAAATTCATCTGTTAGCCTATTTTGATAATCGGGAAATGGCATTAGCTTTTGATTCAGAACTCTATAAGTCATTATTGCCCATCGAAAACGATCCTGAATACTTTGGAGATCAAGTTATCATTGACGAAAATGAGAACATTTTAAGAGTGGAATCTATTGCATTGATAAATTCCTCATCTTGGGATTTGGCCACTGCTACAGAACAGGTTTTAGCACATAACGGTCTACCTGTACCTGCTCATGTAGATGCTGAAGTAAACAGTGTTCTATCCCAATTGGGGTTTTTTCCTGTATATCCTGAATTTGAACTTTTGGGGATCACTGCGACATTGGATATGAACAGCTTTCTGTTACAACATCCCGAAATGGTGCAAAAAGCCTTTTTAAGAGCTAGTGATGCCCATTATCTTTCAGATTTAAAGCCCGGACTTTGTAAAGTAAATGCCAAGCAAGCCACCGTAAGCGAGTTGCTTGCGGCAGCCCGAAAGCAAGACGGTAGATTCATAGACTTTTACACATAAAATTGAATGATAGACAAGGAGGAGTTATGGCTTCCATAGCTCAAGACAAGAATCGTCTCTATGATCGCCTGGCAGAGGTGATCGAAGAAAAGAAGGATCTGCGTAATCCGCTGATCGAAGTTTTGCGTATAGCCCAGGAAATCTTTGGATACCTGCCGGTTGAAGTGCAAGAATTTGTTGCAGAAAAAATGAACATCCCCGCCAGCAAAATATACGGCGTGGTTACTTTCTACAACTTTTTCTCTATGAAACCCCGTGGCAAGTACACATTGAATGTATGCACCGGAACTGCATGTTTCGTGAAAGGTGCACCCCGACTCATCCAGATGATTTCGGAAGAGTTGGGTATCTCCATGGGCGAAACCACAAAAGACGGGAAATTTACGATGAGTGCAGTCCGATGCGTTGGAGCTTGTTCTCTGGCTCCTGTTTTTGTGATCGGAGAGGATACTTATGGGCGTAACGATAACAAAGACAAGATCAAAGAAATCCTAAAACGTTACGAGTAATTCAATGCAAGACATCTCTTTGCACCTATTAGATATTCTGGAAAACTCTGTAAGAGCAGGAGCAAGAAATATCAAGGTGCGCGTGATAAACAATGTGTTGAAGAATCGTCTGCGAATCATCGTTGAAGACGATGGCTCAGGGATGGATGCGTACACTCTGGAAAAAGCTCAGAATCCCTTTTATACTTCAAAAGAAGAACGAGTAAAAAAAGTGGGATTGGGCATACCATTGTTCAAACAGAATGCAGAAATCGTTGGCGGTTCATTCAAAATGGCCAGCGAGCCTGGCTTTGGCACTGTTCTTACGGTGGATTTCCCTTTGGATCACATCGACAGAATGCCTTTGGGAAATCTGAAGGATACACTTCTGGGTGGCATCATAGGACATCAAGATGTAAATTTCTTTATCCACTTTCTTTACAAAGACAAGGCTAAAGAGCTCTGTTTCCATTTCGATACCAAAGCTATTCGGGAGGAGTTGGGAGACATCCCTCTCACCTATCCCGATGTTATTGAATACATAGACCAATCTTTATATGAAGGAATACAAAATACAAACATGGAGGATGTCTGATGAAAACACTGGCAGACCTTAAGAAAATCCGTGAAAAAGCCCAGGAAGATATGAAGCTTCGTGGCGGAAACGTACGCATGAAGATCGTGGTAGGGATGGGAACATCCGGAATCGCGATGGGTGCTCGTGAAGTGATGAAGACCTTCTTGGAAGAAATTGCAGCAAGAAATTTGACCGACGTTATGGTTACTCAGACTGGCGAAAAGGGTCTTTCTTCAATGGAACCGGTAGTGGATATCATCGAAGATGGCAAGCCAAAAGTAACCTATGGGAACATGAATCCCGACAAGGTCAAAAAGGTAGTTGTCGAACATATCGTTAATGGCAGAGTCGTCTCCGACTATGTTGTCGCTACCGGCAACTAAAGGAGGAGTAAATAAATGTCTCTGAAACGTATTGACCTTTTGATCTGCTGCGGTTCTGGTTGTGTTTCTGCCGGCGCACTCAAGATCAAAGAACGCTTTCACACTGTGTTGGCAGAGCATAATCTTTCAAACGAAGTGAATATAATTGAAACCGGTTGCATGGGGCCTTGCGATTACGGCCCCGTGATGGTTGTCTATCCGGAAGGAATTTTCTACAAGAAAGTAAGCCCGGACGACGTCCCCGAGATCGTAACCGAACACTTCGTAAAAGGCCGCCCGGTAGCGCGCTTGATGTTGCAGGATGAGGATAAGACTTTTTCTGCCCAAAAAGACATCCCCTTCTACCAAAAACAAATTAAAGTGGCCTTGGAAAACTGTGGTTACATCAATCCCGAAAGTCTTGATGAATACATCGCAACCGGTGGATATGAAGCCATGGCAAAAATGCTGACCGAGATGAAACCTCAGGATGTCATTAATGTTATAAAAGAATCCGGTCTGCGCGGTCGCGGCGGTGGCGGATTCCCCACCCATATAAAATGGCAGATGGTTCACGACAATAAATCGGATCAAAAATACATCATTTGCAATGGAGACGAGGGTGACCCCGGTGCCTTTATGGATCGTTCACTCTTGGAAGGTGATCCTCATCGTGTACTTGAAGGTATGATGATCGCCGCTTATGCTATGGGTGCTACCAATGGTTTCTTCTACATCCGCGCCGAATACCCGCTTGCCATCAAGAGAATCAAGATGGCTATTCAGCAAGCCAAAGATATCGGCTTGATGGGTACAAATGTGTTTAATTCCGGTTTCAATTTTGATGCTGAAGTGCGTACCGGAGCCGGAGCATTTGTGTGTGGAGAAGAAATGGCTCTGATCCACTCCATCGAAGGCCAACGTGGTAATCCCACACCCAAACCACCTTATCCGGCGTTACAGGGTTTGTGGGGTAAACCTACCGTAGTGAACAACGTAGAAACCCTGGGTAATGTACCCACTATTCTACGTAGAGGTGCCAGTTGGTTTTCATCTATGGGCACCGAGAAATCCAAAGGAACCAAGGTATTTGCTCTTACCGGAGATGTTAATAACACCGGATTGGTGGAAGTACCTATGGGAATTACCCTGCGTGAGCTGATATTTGATGTTGGCGGTGGAATGATCGGCGACCATAAATTCAAAGCAGTGCAATTGGGCGGACCTTCCGGTGGTTGCCTTACCGTTGACCATTTGGATACTCCCGTTGACTACGAAAATTTGAAAGCACGTGGAGCAATGATGGGTTCCGGCGGTGTAATCGTGATGAACGAAGAAAAGTGCATGGTGAATGTCGCTAAGTTCTTTATGGATTTCTGCGTGGAAGAATCTTGCGGAAAGTGCTCACCCTGCCGAATTGGCCTGAAACAGATGCTGGAGATTCTGGAACGCATCACCTCCGGATACGGTCGTGAAGGCGATATCGAAGAATTACTGCGCCTGGGTGAATCCATCAGCAAGCTTTCTCTTTGCGGACTGGGACAGACAGCTCCCAATCCAGTGCTTTCTACCATCCGTTATTTCAGGGAAGACTATGAAGCCCATATTCGGGATCATAGCTGTAGCACCAAGGTGTGTAGCGATCTCATGCACTTCAAAATTGATAAGGACAGATGCATCGGCTGCTCTTTGTGTTCCAGAAAATGTCCTGCCAGCTGCATCAGCGGTAATCGCGAAGAAAAATTCACCATCCATCAATTGGATTGCGTGAAATGCGGTAATTGCTTTGATGTGTGCCCGGTAAAGGCAATCGACAAAGTGCCGGGAATGCATCCCGAAATTGAGGCTCATAGAGCTAATATGGCGAAAGCCGCTCACCATTACGACGATTAAGGGGAGATTATGTATAAAGAAATCTGCGCTAAATACGCCCCAACCAAAGACAACCTGATATATATCCTGCACGACATTCAGGATAGCCATCCGCAACATTATATATCCCCAGATGCGGTAAAGGCTATCTCTGAATACTTGAATCTGCCGGAGAACCATATTTATGGAGTACTTACATTCTACTCTATGTACTCCACCAATCCTCGCGGAAAAAACATCATCCGCCTCTGCGAATCCCCACCCTGCTACATCAAAGGAAGCGAAAACATTCTGCGCAAGCTGAAGACCATCCTTGGTGTTGGAGTAGGTGAAACTACCAAAGACGGTAAGTTCACTTTGGAACTATGTGCCTGTCTAGGTGTTTGCGGAAACGCACCAGTTATGATGATCAACGAAGATGTGTATGGCGATCTCTCAGAAGAGAAAGTAGAAGATATTATCGAAAAAATGAGAGGGAGGAACTAGTGAAATACTTTCGCTCTCATGTGCTGGTAGGCATAAATGAAACATCCGTAGCTGCCGGTGTACACAGCTTTGTGAAAGCTCTGAGAGCTGAACTGAGCAAAACCGGCTTGAGTGACGAAATAAACATTTTAGAAACCGGTCCCCTTGGCTTCTTTGGTAAAGGAATCTGCGTTACAGTGTATCCGGATAACATCAACTACGAGAACCTAAAAGAAGAACACATCACCGAATTGGTGCAAGAACACTTTCTGAAAGGTCGTCCTGTAGCACATCTCTTATTGGAATCTGCCGGAAAGTTCAGCCCCAAGTTGAATTACAATAAACGTATTGTATTACGTAATTCCGGAATCATCGATCCCGAAAAGATAGATGACTACATTGGCACTGGTGGTTACGAAGCTTGGGAAAAAGCTTTGACCAAAATGGAGCCCAAACAAATCGTAGATGAAGTAAAGAATTCCGGATTGCGCGGTCGCGGCGGCGCAGGTTTCCCTACCGGCGTAAAATGGAGCTTTACTGCACCGCTAGAGACTGAACAAAAATATGTGGTTGTGAATGCTGACGAAGGCGAGCCTGGAACCTTCAAAGACCGTTTGATAATGGAAGGTGATCCACATCAACTCTTGGAAGGAATCATGATCTGTGCTCGTGCCGTTGGCGCTACAAAAGCATATATCTATATTCGCGGTGAATACAAACTCTGCATTCAGCGTTTACAGAAGGCTATTGATGATTGTAAAAACTATGGCATCATAGGTAAAAACATCTTTGATAGCGGCTTTGACCTTGATATTCAGATCAAGATTGGAGCTGGCGCATACGTATGCGGCGAGGAGACAGCGTTGATCGAGTCTCTGGAAGGAAACCGGGGTCACCCACGTTGGAAACCCCCGTTCCCAGGAGTGAAAGGCTTATGGCAGGCTCCCACAGTAGTGAACAACGTGGAAACCTTAGCAAACGTGCCTTTTATCATCGCTAATGGTGCCAACGAATTCAGTAAATATGGCACTCTCGAATGCCCTGGAACAAAGGTCTACACCATCCTTGGTGATGTAGCCTATCCCGGCCTTTGCGAAGTGGATATGGGAACTACCCTTCGCACCATAATCAACGACTATGCCGGCGGCATGAAGAAGGGCTTTAAGTTCAAAGCCGCGCTGGTTGGCGGAGCTGCAGGTATGATCCTGTCCGAACGTCTGTTGGATGTAAAGATGGATCTTGCCAGCCTGAATCAGTATTCAGCTGTTTTAGGCAGTGGCGCTATATTGGTGATGAACGAACATCAAAGCATAGCAGATATGCTGTGGAGCATCCTACGCTTTTTCCGTCATGAATCCTGTGGAAAATGCGCACCCTGTAAAAACGGAACTCAACAGCTCTATCGCCTGATCACTAAAATAAAGAAAGGTGATGGTACTATGGACGATGTGGATCTGATGCTTAAAATCGCTGAAACAATGCAGCAAACTTCATTCTGCGCTTTGGGCCAATCTCCGATCATGGCTATTCGCAGCGCAATAGATAACTTCCGTGATGAATTCATCGCGATAACACAAAAATAATACATGAGGAATAGAATTATGGCTAAAAACGTCAACGTTTGGATTGATGGTCATCACCTGGAAGTTCCGGATACCACGACCATCATCGAAGCAGCCGACAAATACGGGATATATATTCCCAGACTCTGCTACCATCCTGATCTACCACCTACCGCAAACTGCGGAGTATGCGTTGTAGATATCGAGGGAAGCCCGGTTCCCAAACGTGCTTGCTGCACACCGGTTACAGAAGGTATGAAAATACACTCCAACAGCAAGAAACTGCGCTCATATCGCAAAACATTGGTGGAGATGATTCTCTCGAATCATGAAGTTATGTGCCCAACTTGTTCGGCAAATAATAAATGCGAATTACAGACCTTGGCAAACAACCTTGGTGTAGATCCTGATGCTCTGCCCAATATCCTAAAAAAGAAAGCCGTAGACTTCAGCTCTCCTTCCATTGTTCGCGACCCCAATAAGTGTATTGCTTGCGGACGCTGCATCACAGTATGCAATGAAGTGCAAACAGTGTATGCCCTAACCAATAGCGAGCGTGGTATCGGCAGCGAAGTGACTACCGCTTTTGGACTGGGTATGGCTAAAAGCCCCTGTGTAAACTGCGGTCAATGTACAGTTTACTGCCCCACAGGTGCTCTGCGTGAAAAAAGCGAAGTCGATGATGTATGGGAAGCTATCTTGGATCCTGACAAGCATGTGATCGTGCAAGAAGCACCATCAATTCGCGTATCTTTGGGAGAAGAATTCGGAATGCCGCTGGGCAGCGTAACTGCTAAGAAGATGTATGCAGCCCTTCGTAAGATCGGATTTGACAGCGTAATGGATACGAACTTCACCGCTGACCTCACCATCATGGAAGAAGGTACAGAATTGGTGACCAAGCTGAAAGCCGGAGAAAAGCGTCCTCTAATCACTTCCTGTTCCCCTGGATGGATCAAGTTCATGGAAACCTATTTTCCCGATTTGGCAGATTGCGTTTCCACGGCAAAATCCCCGATGAGTATGTTTGGTGTGCTTTCCAAGACATACTATGCTCAGGAACATGGAATAGATCCTGCCAAGATAGTATCTGTAGCGATCATGCCTTGCACTGCAAAGAAATTTGAAGCCCGTCGTCCTGAAATGAACGACAGCGGATTCCAAGATACTGACTATGTACTTACTACTCGCGAGTTCTTGCGGATGATCAAAGAAGCCGGTATCGACTTTGCAAACATTCCTGATGAAGAACCAGACGAAGGTATGAGCTTCTACTCCGGAGCAGGAACCATCTTCGGTGCTACCGGTGGTGTGATGGAAGCGGCTATCCGCTCAGCTTACACTCTGGTAACCGGAAAAGAACTGGAGAATGTAGAAATACAAGGCGTTCGCGGCCTTGAAGGCGTAAAAGAAGCTACTGTAAATATCCCCGGATTTGGTGACTTGAAAGTTGCAGTTGCCCACGGTCTCAGTAATGCCCGTAAGGTGATGGATCGAGTTCGTGAAGGCTTGAAAACCAAAGGCGAGTCTCCCTGGCACTTCATCGAAATCATGGCTTGCCCAGGTGGGTGCGTTGGCGGTGGTGGTCAGCCCTACGGCAATGACATCGCTTCCCGTGCACGTCGCGGTTTAGCTCTGTATGAAGAAGACAAATCGCTTCCAGTACGCAAGTCGCATCATAATCCAGAAGTACAGAGAATCTATGAACGCTTCCTTGGAGCTCCGAATTCTCCTCTAGCACATAAGCTGCTTCATACTTACTACTTCAAACGTTCGATCAGCAATGGTCAGGTAGTTGAAGAAGTAACTCACAAACATCACTGATATACTCAATATCAATAAATCGGCCGGTCTATAAACAGATCGGTCTTTTTTTTGTCTAAGAACATCAATGACAGTATTCCTTTCCATCGCAAAAGGGAAAGATACTGCTGTCGTGTCAAGCTTGGAGTGTTAATCTCCGTATTCGGTACATTATCCTTCCCCTGAGACTGAAGGAGATTTGAAGCAGATATAAAGCCGTTATTATCCTGTCGTCACTCGATGATAACCCGATAATATCTACTTCATATCACGACGAAACCAAGAGCAATGCATCAGAAATTAATAAAAACGGTTGAATCAAATTGGAGGTTGGCAGCCCAGCAATAAAACGACATTCGTACCTTGACGAGTCACTAGCCCTCATTGATTTACTGCCATATGCGATCCTCCCAAAGGTCTCCTATGCGGAGCTTGAGTAGCTCTCAGGATGCTTATGAGAGGTCTATGAGGCGATGTACCCAAGGGTAAGCAAGGCGCTTCCGCGAGATTGGAAATAGATTGAATACTTATGAGCTATGTACTACAGTATTACGAACCGGATGAGGGATGAATAGTATCCACTGGGCAACCTCTGAAAATCTTGGGGTCTATTCCAGTGCATTTACCGCAATTGATGCATTTCTCGGGGTCAATATAGGCTTTCCCATCTCTGTAAGAGATAGCATGTTCAGGGCAGACTCTCAAACATAATCCACAGGATATGCAAGTAGAGGCATCCACAACATTGTAAGCTTTTTCCTCAATTTCAGTTGCTTGTGTGGAATCAGGGGGATTCTGAGCAATGTCTGATTCCTGATTCTTGGTTGTAGGAGTTGCAATATCTTCTCCCCCAGGTTTAGTTTGAGGGGCTTCTTTCTTTACTTCTTCCGTTATTTCAGGCTCTGTAGCAAGTGCAGTAACTTGCTCAACTGGATATTGAGCTTTATCATTCGGAATGGCAATAAATCCATCCACGCAGCGCTTGCAACCGATGCATTTCTCACTGTCAATCACTGCTTTACCATCTTCCATGTAGATGGCATTCACCGGACATACTATCTGTTCTTCACTTTTTGAAAACACACCTTGTGCAGCCGTTATCTGAATGATTGCCAACAGAAACATCAAGGCTACGATAATGATTTGTAAGACTCTCTTCATTGTTCTCTCTCTTTCGTGATAGTACCGTGTTTTGGGCATTTTTCGGCACAGCGATCACACATAATGCAATCAATTGATTCCACGTATTCATCGCAAAGTATATCCAGATTCATGGGGCAATTCAGGTTACAAATACCACAATCCGTGCAACATTCCATGTTTCTGCGGATTTTCTTTCGTTTGATGCCAAACAAGCCGCCCAGGATTTGAGATACAATCAATAATGCGGCATAGGGACATAGAAAACGACACCAAAATCGTTCCAGAAATACTCCTCCTATCACAATGACCAATATGGTAAACAAGCCTAGATAAACCAATCTTGGCAGAAGCGATAGAGAGTAAAAGGGACATAATTTGATGTATAACCATGCAAATCCGCAGATCACCAGAATGATACTAATACCCAGAACAAAATACTTGATTTTGTTCAGTTTACGTTCAGCAAAAAGGGGTATCTGCCGGAGCCTCTTTTTATGGGTAATTCTATACAGCAGTTCTTGAATAGTACCAAGAGGACACACATAACTACAAAACACTCTGCCCCAAAACATGGCCAGAATCATGAACAGTATTCCGAAGAATATTCCCACAGAAGCTAAGCCAAGACTAAGTGTAAGTAGATTTCCCTTTAGCATACCAAAGCAGATTACCGCATATGGGCAGATACTGTGGATGGAGTTTTTGCCCAGAACAATCACACTTGTGAGAAATGCCGAAGTCAACACCAGAAAGAGAGTCTGAATCAGATTGCGTTTGCTCATTACGGTTCTTTTAGAAAAGCCCTTCTTTGCAGTATATTCATCGCTTTCACTTTGGTTTTCACAGCTTCATGATATGCTGGGCGATGTTCCTCGCGATACACGCCTATGTAGTACTTCTCAGTATCCAGTGTCAGTTTTCGAGCTTCTTCTGTGCTTTCCGGTACTTTGTCCATTATCACGCTCTTTTCATTGTAAAGCTCAAAGGTGTTATTGTGGCTTACAGCTAGCTTGGCAATCACCTGGACTGCTTTTTTTTGCTCCTTCTCCAGCTTTGCCGCAGATAGGGACGGTATATATATTGCCAGACAACACTTTATAATCCTTCAGGGTTTTTGATTGCTTCTATATAGGGCATGACATCATAATGAACTTGGGATTTAGCCTCAAGGAGCACCTGAATTGCTTCGTTATCCAAATCCGAGTTATCGGCCAGATACAAGGCTACTTGGGCAAAGGTAACTTCACTCGGAAAGTGCAGCATCCCTTTTTTGATAAAGCGAAGACTGTGTTCCGGTGCGTTATCCAACAGGTGTTGCAATACAAAGTGCACATAAATCTTCCAGCCTTCGTTATGGGGGAATATCACACGGTCCACAAAGGCTTCCAGTTCATCCCAGTCCTGTGTTTTTGTGTATATGGTGGTGTAGAATTCTGTGAGCTTGATTTCGTTGTCTATGAATATCTTGCTGCGATCGATGTAAGAACGGGCTTTTTCGGTATCTCCCATTTCTGCAAAGTGCGTAGCTGCTCTTACAAATCCTGATCCATAGTTCAATACAAGGCGGCGCATATTTTCATCTTTGAACACCTTGTCATCTCCGATGGAGCGATATTCGTAAACAGTATCGATGTTTTTCAGCAATCTAGGGATGTTTTCCTGATCATCCCCTTTGATTGAGACCACGCGTGCCACCATGCCTTCATTTCGACAGTAATCTTCAAATCCGATAAAACTCTCACAGGTTACGGCGAAGTAGATTGGTCTATGACCAAAATTGTCTTTGATGATCTTCATTACTGCCTGGTCGGATATCCTGTAAAATGGCTCATTTGGACGCCATGTGGGAGTTGGTTCCAGCTCCACAGTAAAGGATCCGCTAGCCTCGGTGCCCGGAGCATACAGGTTTTGCTCAAGTCTGGATACATTCATTTTATCGATATCTTCATCCGACATATTGAACAACACGCCTTCCATATCTCTCAATTGACGTATATACCATTCCGTGTTTAGCAAAGACAGGTTTGCCACCGATACATCCTTGCGAATCCCCTTTAGATACTTGTTCTTGTATTCCATGGCAATTTTCATCGCTTCAAGTGCTTGCTCGGAAGGTTGTACATCTTCAGCGGGATACATATACTCCCTAGCATGAGGATCTTTTACGGCCTGTGCATACCACAAGGGAAAGGTATCGTTATCTCCATTTGTAAAGATAATGGCATTTTCTTCCAGCGAATTCAGGAAATTCAAGCCATAATCCAGCGCTATGTATTCATGAGACCGATCGTGAACATGGTATTGTGAAACCATGTTTCCTATGGGTAGAAGCAACATGATAGCCGCAAGGATATAACGAATGGAATGCTGTTTAAACAGATTTATGACTGCTAAAGCTCCGATACCGATCCAAATAGCCCACATATTGTATGCCACAACGAAGAAATAATCTCGGTCGCGCACCTCAGCATCGGACAGATTCATCACAAAAACCATCACTACTGTTGTGAAGATAATGATGCTAAGGAAGTATTTGAAGCTATGCCTATTGCCTCTACGATGGAATATTGCTCCGGCAAAGCCTAGCAGGGCTATTAAGGCAGCACCAATGGATTTGCCCAGGAAAGATCCCATATTCACGATTGGTGCCAGTATCCCTTGAGGGAACCATTGCATACCGAAATAGCGGAGGAAGTGGAAACCCATTTGATCTTCGAAAAAGCTGGCTCTACGCTGAACAAAGCTGGTGTTACCGTATTGTTTCCGTAAGACATAATCCATAAAATACGGTAGGTTGCTGGGACGCCCTTCGTTGATAAAGGGGCGATCAGCGGCACGTACCATCAGATAGATATGGCTGGATACCCCTATTAAAACCAGAAGTGCGGAGCACAACCAGAAACGTTTTCCGAATACATCACGCAATTCGTAAGCAAGAATAAACAAGGTGACAACTGCAAATCCCCATTTGTCAAAATCATCAACCGACAGAGACTTTCCGATGGCTCCGAAGATGAAATATCCAGCCAGGATAGCAAAGGTGTATCCTAATACCTTGAGCCAGAAATTCTCTTTTTTGATACCGTTTTGTAGTAAAGGGTAAACTACAATAAAGAGCACCGCAGGAGCTACTTGTAGCGCTGTTTGATGAACGCAAAAGCCCAGAAAGAACAGATACACAATAAGCAGAAGAATGTTTTGATGGCTGTAGTCTTCACTCTTTTCCACCCACACGAGAGTGAGCCAGAGGATCAGGTTCACAAAGAACACGAGTCCGGAATAGACTTCCGCTTCAATGGCATTCATCCAAAAAGTGAAGGAAAAAGCAGTGTATAAAGCCGCAACTGTCCCAGCAAACATCGCTTCCCAAGCTTTTACCTTCATCATGCTTACCAGCTTCACTGTAAACAGATAGGTAAGCATCACTGCAAATGCAGAAGCCAAAGCGGAAATAAAAGCTGCTATCACCGCGTGAGATACAATGCCTCCCAAAAGAGCAACCAAAGCCCTACCAAATACTATATAAAAAGGATTTCCCGGGGGATGCGGCACACCTAATATACTGATGCACGTGGCATATTCTCCGCTATCCCAAAAACTCATGGTGCGGGCTTGAGTGCTGATATATACAGCCAATGTGAGAGCAAAGATCAGCCATGCGAGGATGCGATTGTGCAGGACGGAAACCAGGGCCTGAGGTTTCATGGGAGTGGTGTCCACAATACGCTGTGGTTCCGGTCTTACATATTCCATCTTTTTAGCTTGATTTAGTTTCTTTTTTATACTTTCGCTTTTCGGCATTAGGACTCCTTCTTATTCTTTCATTCCGCTACGGGAATAGCTGGCAATAATCTGCTTCTGAGCAAAGAAGAACAGGATTACGATCGGTAATATACTGAATGTGGACGCAGCCATCAACAGGGTAGTCTGCGTGGAGGCTTCCTGGTTGAAATAGCTTAATCCCACTTGTAGAACTCTCAGTTCCGGACGGTTGATCATTACTAATGGCCACATAAAACTGTTCCAGCTGGAGATTAATGAAAAAATTGATGCAGTGGCAATTACGGGTTTGGAAAGCGGAACTACGATGCGCCACAGCATGCCAAAGGTGGAGCAGCCATCTATCGATGCGGCATCAAACAGTTCTTTGGGTAGAGACTTGAAATGCTGCCGAAAGAGGAAGATGGTAAAGATGTTTGCCATCCAGGGTATGATAAGCGCATTATAGGTATCCAACCAGTTCAGTTTATCCAATAGGACATAGGATGATATCATGTAGATTGGTTGAGGAACCATCATCATGGACAGGAACAGATAGAAGAAGAAATCCCTTCCTTTAAACTCCATCCGGGCAAAAGCATAGGCCGATAACAAGGAAGTAAACAGCACTCCAATCAAACTAAGTAAAGACACATAAATGGTATTGTAAAAATACAATCCAAACGGTACTTTCTTGAAGGCTTTGATGTAGTTCTCAAAATGGAAGCTGGGTTTCTTGCGCACCAGCTTAATCTCGTCTGTAGGTACTTCCTTGTATTCCTCAACGATGTTCAAGTCCTCATCCAAAATGTGAATAATGCTTTTCTCACCTTTATCCATAACCAAAAGGATGCGTTCAGTCTGTCCGTTATTTTGCCACACATGATATTCCTCTTTGGGAATGAATAAGGTCTCTTGTTTGTTGAATTCACTTTGAGTCATCAGAGATGTGGAAAGCATCCATAAAAAGGGTACGACCATGGTCAATCCGAAAATAATCAGGATTGAGTAGGTGAGAATACTTCTTAATCTGTCCATTTCATCCCCCCTTAATAATTAACGTGCTTTTCCATTCTGCGTTGGAAGATGGTAAGCGCAAGAATCAGGACAAACAAAGCTAGGGATACCGCACTGGCATAGCCCATCTCTAATACATCGAATCCGCGTTCATAGATATAGTATACTATCAACTTTGTGGTATTTAGCGGCCCGCCTTTATCGGTCATCAGATATATCTGCGAGAAGGTTTGGAAGGTTGTGATAGTGGTCATGATCAAAACATAAAAAGTAGTAGGTGAAATTAGAGGAACAGTTACATTCCAGAACTGACGCGTTTTACTGGCACCGTCTATCTCGGCAGCTTCATAATAGACCTTTGAGATGTTCTGTAGCCCAGCCAGGTAGATGATGGTGTTGTAGCCCAGTCCCTTCCATATGGTCATAATAATAATAGCAAACAGCGCTTGAGAGGGGCCGTGAAAGAACTGTGGCAGCTTCTCAAAGCCCAGGTTTTCAAACATAATCAGAAAAATACCCCGCGATTCAGACAACCATGCTTGTGGAGATATTCCGATAAAACCCAGGAAGGTATTCATCAATCCCGTTTGTTCGTTGAAGATCAGTTTCCATACTATAGATACCGCTACCAAAGAGGTTACAAAGGGCATGAAATATACAATCCGAAACAGGCTTTTAAAGTACTTAATCTTGTTTAAAAGCACTGCAAACAGCAGAGAAAGCACGATGGTCGAAGGAACCAGGATAATCACTAACCAAAAGGTATTACCCATGGATTGCCAAAACACCGAATCCTGCATCATCTTGCTGTAGTTTTCCAAACCTATGAATCTTCCGGTTCCCTGAAGTGACCAATCGAAAAACGAGAGAATAAAGCTCATCACAATTGGTATCAAACGGAATGCCACCACAATTACCAATGCTGGTAAAAGGTAGAGGTATGGAGAAATCTTCCATTTTGTTTTCATATCTCACCACCATTATCGTTGTTGCCGGGCTTGCGATACTCTCGCCAGTCTATGCCCAGTTTTGTGCACTTTTTGTAGAAGTTTTCCCGGGTGATCTCTGCTATCGCTGCAGCGCGCAGGATGTTTCCCCCGGTTTTAACGAGTAGATTCTGGATATAGTGTTTGCTGAAAGCGTCCCTTGCTATTGCCCAGTTGGTGTTGTCCATTTCCACAAATACTTCCGAATATTCGGATGTGTTGCTCACGCTTTCCGGAAGATCCTCGGGTTGGATCACTTTATTTTCAGCCAAAATAACAGCGTGTTCAAGAGCATTACGCAATTCACGTATATTACCCTTCCATTTGTAGTTGAGTAGTAAAGACATCACTCCGGGAGATATCTTCAATTCAGATTTATTATACTTTTGACAAAACTCCTGTACGAAAGAACTCGCGAGTATTCTGATATCATCCTTGCGTTCCCGCAGAGGAGGAATATGCAGGTTTATTACGTTCAATCTATAATACAGATCTTCCCGAAAGCTACCCTCTTTGACCAATTCCTCAATGTCTTTATTGCTGGCGGCAATGATTCTGGTATCCGTGCGAGCGTCTTCATCCGAGCCTACCGCTCTATAAACTCCCGTCTCCAGAACTTTCAGCAGCTTAACCTGAAAAGCAGGGGACGTTTCTGTGATTTCATCCAAAAACAGAGTACCACCATTAGCCTCCTGAAAATATCCGATCTTATCGCGACTAGCGTCCGTGAAAGCGCCTCGTTTGTGCCCAAAGAGTAAGCTTTCCAACAAAGTCTCGGTGAGGCTTCCACAATTCACAGATACAAATTTCTCCGCTCTGCGCGGGCTATTGCGATGAATCAATTCTGCAAAGACGCTCTTCCCTACTCCGGTTTCTCCCGTGATCAGTGCCAATGTATCCAATCCTGCGATTTTCTTCACTTTTTGGATGATAGATTGGATCGGGGGCGAGTTTCCGATGATCAGATCGGTATCCAGTTCTTTTCGCAGCATTGCGCTTAGTCTGCGGTTTTCTTCCAACAACCATTGAGATTGCAGCGTTTTCTCCACCATGATATTGATAAGATCAGGGTTGCGCAGAGGTTTCACCAAATACTCCGCAGCACCCAACTTCATTGCCATCACTGCAGATTCAATGCAAGCTTGCCCGCTGATAGCTATCACTGCAGTATAGGGATGCTCGGAGGACAATTCCCTGATCAGATCCAGTCCATTCTCACCAGGTAATACAAGATCCACAATCGCTATGTGATAACGATGATTCTGCAGTTTCTTTCTGGCTTCTGTTAAGTTTGTCACCAATGTGGTGTGATACTCATTGTTCAGTTGAGAGTCGATTAGTTCAAGACTCTCTTTGGAATCGTCCACAATTAGTAATCGTGCTTTTTCTTTCATCTGATTACTCCCAATAGCCTGTTTTGTTGTGGTAGCCAAACCGAGTTAATGCAAAAGCTATCTTCTTCAAACAAAGTCGATTCTGGCTGTTGCAAAAGCTTGTCCCACTGAACATCATCCAGCTTGAAATCATCATTGAAGGCTAAATAGATTGCACAGCAACCTTCATATTCCATGGCTCCTGTTCGGAGTTCAATGCTATCGAACCATAAACTAAGCCGCAGCAAGACTGTCTCGAACCACATGGATAATTCAATCGAACTTGTGTGAGCTTTGCACTCTTTCAAAGACTTATCCTGATTCAATCTAAAGCTGTGCTTCACCGGGAGATAGTGTTGTAGATAGCCCATTTCTTTATCCAACCATTTGGGCAGAGAGATCTCCTGTTTCTTGGCAAAAGATCTCTCTGTCAACTGGTTGTACAAGTCTTTCAACATATCGTCCATCCTGACTCCAGCTTCATAAATCTTACTGATTTCTTCAATATCCGGATATTCCTTGCGCAGACGATGGCTGTATGCCAGAATCAAGTTCAAGGGATTATTCAGATTGTGAATCAATCCTTCCAGAATATGTCGAACCAGGATGTTATCAATCATATTATTGATGTGTTCTACGGTATTCTTTCAATCCTTCACGGAAGATGTGCATGGCTTTTCTAAGATCATCGCGATTCAGGATATATGCCAGCCTTAATTCATTTCTACCCAAACCGGGACTTGCGTAGAAGCCTTCTGCCGGCGCTGCCATCACGGTTTCGCCATTAATCTGATAATTATCCAGCATCCAGACTACAAAATCCTCGGCATTGGTAATGGGCAATTTGGCAACAATGTAAAATGCTCCCTGTGGTTTTTTACATATGATGCCTTCTATGTTACTCAGCTCTTCATAAACCAAATCCCGCCGCGACTGATACTCTGCCACCATCTCGTGGAAATACTCGTCTGGCAAATACACACAGGCGTTTGCAGCCAGTTGATCAACAGTGGGAGGACACAATCTTGCTTGAGCAAATTTGAGTGTGGCTCCCATGAGCTCGCGGTTGCGGGATACAATGCATCCTATCCGTGCGCCACATGCGGAATAGCGTTTCGAAACGCTATCCACCATAATGGCATTCGCTTCAAAATCTGGAACTTGCAACACACTGGTATGCGTAAGTCCGTCATAAATAAATTCCCGATATACTTCGTCAGAGATCAGGAAGAGATTATGATTCTTGCAGAAATTTGCTAAGCGAAACAGATCTTCTTTGCTGTAAACTGCTCCAGTGGGATTACCAGGATTGCATATCATGATAGCCCTGGTTTTGTGAGTAATCAGCTTTTCAAAAGCTGCGTCATCCGGCAATGCAAAGCCGTTTTCAGCATAAGTGGTTATCGGTTTCAACTTTATCGAGGCCATGGTTGCAAAACCGTTGTAGTTTGTATAAAACGGTTCCGGAACTAAGATTTCATCACCTTCGTTTGCTGCTACCATCATGGCAAAGGTTACAGCTTCACTTCCGGCTGTGGTTACAATAATGTCTTTGGTGTCCAAAGATATCCCCAAGTGCTTATAATAGTGCACCAGGCCCTGCTGATACACTTCCAATCCCTGAGAGGGACCGTATGCCAGCACTTTTTCCGAAAACTCGTGATATACCTTTATCATCTGAGGTGGTGTTGGAATATCGGGCTGGCCAATATTGAGGTGATACACTTTTACGCCTCTTTTCTTTGCATCAACAGCATGAGGCATAAGCTTCCTGATTGGGGATGCTTGGATTTCCAAAGCACGTTTTGATAGCTTCATTTTTTACATTCCTTTTTTTATTTTATCCTTTGTGTCCTATATTTAGAACAATGAAAAAAAGACAAGGAAAATCTTGAACACAAAGGATTGCACACCGCTTAGATGCTATTTTACAAGACCTTGAGAGTAAGCATGATTTGCTCTGAAATTCAAAGCTAGAGCATAAAGACATAGTAGTGTGGGGATTTTTCCCGCTATGGATCAATTGAAACAAAAAAACCGGGCTTTTTGTAACCCGGCTTTGATATTTTTGCAATAATACTCGTGACTCGTCAAGGTACGAATGTCGTTTTGCTACTGGGCTGCCAACTCCAATTTAGCATATAATCTACTAAACGATTCAAAAGCTTCATTCCTCTTTGGGTTATCGATACTTGAACCTGATACTATCGGGTTATCATCGAGTGAACACAGGATGATAACACCTTGATATCAGCTTCAACACTGGATCGAACAAAGGGAAAGAGAAGTATGATTCAAAGCTCCATTCGGTCGCTGTGGCGATTCGTAGATTACCACACTAAGTTGGACGTGATATTAGTTTACCTTGAAGGTCTTATCGCCTTTTTCAAAGAAGGCTACAATCTGTTTGGCGGCAGCGATGCCGGCATTGGTATTAGCTTCCGCTGTTTGCGCTCCCATCTTCTTGGGGGTGCAGTAAATTCTGTCTGCATACTGCTCGTTTATTGCTGCCAGGTTATCCGGAGCAACATCACTTACATAGCGGAAACCTTTTTTCTGGGCAAAAGCCTGTAATAGTCCTTCTTCATCTATCACTTCCTTGCGTGCAGTATTCACCAAAGTAGCTCCATCGGGCATCAAGGAAAGCATTTCCCAATTTATCGATTTCTTTGTCTCTGAATTTGCTGGAATATGTATAGAGACATAATCTCCTGTCTTAAAGATATCTTCCACTTTCTTCAACGGTTTCACGCTTTCTTTTACCATCACTTCATCGGCAATGTAGGGGTCATAAGCATATACTATCATTCCGATTCCGCGAGCCATCTTGGCTACCAGGCGAGCAATATAACCAAAGCCAAACAGAACCAGCTTCTTGCCGGCAATTTCAGTGCCGGTCTTGCCATTAAACTTGCCACGAGCCATATAGATCATCATTCCGATCGCAAGCTCTGCTACGGCATTTGAGTTTTGACCAGGTGTGTTCATAACCACCACATCGTGGGCAGTAGCGGCTTTTAAATCCACATTATCGTATCCGGCTCCGGCTCTTACCACAATTTTCAACTTTTTCGCTGCGTTGAAAACCGCTTCATCCACTTTATCACTACGAATAATCAGTGCTTCTGCATCGGCAACTGCGTTGTGAAAATCTTTGACATCCGTGTAGGATTCCAAAAAGCTGTAGTCGTACTTTGCGGATTCCAGCTCCGCTTTGATCTTTGCTGCGGCTTCGGCGGCAAAGGGTTTCTCTGTGGCAATCAAGACTTTTGGCATTATAGCCTCCATGTATATTTTTGTTTTTCTAAATACAGTATAAGCTCGCTTTGTATGAAAGCAAACAGAGTGCTCAATCCCCCAAGGAGATTCCCAAACCGCGAGCTGTCTTTATCAGATTACCCTTGGGATTTACCAAGTTGTACTCTTTGATGGCATCTTTGATAGGTACGGCGATGATATTGGGATGCCGATAGGCTACCATATTACCCCATTTCTTCTCCAATACCAGTTCGAAGGCCTCAACGCCGAATTGAGAAGCCAGGATACGGTCGAAGGCGTTTGGGGTACCTCCGCGTTGCAAATGCCCCAATATGGTTTCCCTGATCTCAATGGGACATCCTGCTTTGCGCAACTCCTCTCCAAGACGCATACCGGCTCCCCCCAGCCGTATCTTCATAGCTCCCGGAGTATTGTTCTCCGTAAAGGACAAATCTCCTCCTACGGGTATTGCCCCTTCTGCTATCACAATATTGGCAAAGCCGCGACCGTGGTCAAACCGTTGTAAGATGGCTTCCATTACCTTGTTTATATCATAAGGAATCTCAGGGATCAGGCATACCTCTGCCCCACCTGCAATTGAAGCATGAAGAGCAATCCAGCCCGCATATCTGCCCATCACTTCCAAAATCAAAACGCGATGATGACTTGCGGCAGTAGTAACCAGTTTATCCACCGCGTCAGTAGCTACATCCAGCGCTGTCTGAAATCCGAAAGTGAAATCGGTATCACTGAGATCGTTGTCGATGGTTTTAGGCACCCCGATGATGGGGCAACCAAGTTCAAACAAGCCTTGAGATATTCTTTGCGACCCATCTCCGCCAATATTGATGATGGCATCAATGTTTTGGTAGCGCAGTCTTTGTACAAATTCCTGACTACGATCGACCGTACTCCATTTACCATCTTCGTCCTGTACAGGCCAGGCAAAGGGACCGCCCTTATTGGTAGTACCGATAATCGTTCCGCCCCTTACATGAATCCCGGCTACAATTTCCGGAGTAAGCTCCACCAAATGCATGGGATCCCGTAGTACACCGTCAAACGCATCTATGGAACCTAAAACTTCCCAGTTATGCTCCTGTGATGCTCGCTTTACAATAGCTCTTATCACCGCATTCAATCCGGGGCAATCTCCTCCGCCGGTTGCTATCAATAGTCTCTTTTTCATACAGGCTCCAATATCTCTAGAGTCAGGTTCTCATACTTGCTTATTTTAGTCAACCTATATTTATTCATTTGGAACAACACAACACTGCTATCACCGATTCCCCTGCCCATAAAGACGATAACACGAATAATATAGGAAAGAGCATTAACATTGCAAAGCTAATTCCTATGTATTTAAAGGGATGCACTTGTCGTGCAGCCTCCCGAATAATAGTGCCAAGAACAACATCCCGATCTGCGAAAGAATTCCTTTGGCCAGGAAGTTATTGGTATAGCTCAGTTGCAGCTTTTCTACCGTATAAATTGGGATGATGATACTATGATGTTGATTTTTTATTAATCTTCATATTGGATATGCTCCCCACATCTTCCCTTTTGCTAGATAAATGAAAGCCTCCTCAGAAAAGAGGAGGCCTTTTATTATGCAATTATGTCGGGTCAATTAATACATTCCGCCCATTCCGCCCATTCCGGGATTCGGCATGGAAGCTGGTGCTTCCGGTTCGGGAATGTCTGTAACTATGCACTCGGTGGTGAGGAACAGACCTGCGATGGAAGAAGCGTTTTGAACGGCACTGCGTACTACTTTGGCGGGATCGATGATGCCAGCCTCAAAGAGGTCTTCATACTTGCTGGTTGCGGCATTGAAACCCATGTGAATGTCCTTGAAGCCTTTAATCTTTTCAACTACCACGGCTCCTTCTTCTCCTGCGTTGGCTGCGATTTGATAAACTGGTTTTTCCACAGCTTTCGCAAGGATTTCCACTGCCATTTTTTCTTCATAGGATAGTCCTTTCAAGTTCTTCAAAGCTTTTGCTGCTTGAATGAGTGTAACTCCACCGCCGGGGACTATACCTTCTTCTACTGCGGCGCGGGTAGCATGTAGAGCGTCGTCAACGCGAGCTTTTTTCTCTTTCATTTCGGTCTCGGTAGCTGCACCTATGCGCAGAACCGCAACACCACTGGATAGTTTTGCCAGACGTTCCTGAAGCTTTTCTTTATCATAGTCTGATTTTGTCTCATCAATCTGAGCTTTGATCTGTTTTATTCTGCCGTCTATAGCTTCCTGTACTCCAGCGCCTTCACGGATAGTAGTGTTTTCTTTTTCCACAAGTATCTTTTTGGCTCTGCCCAGATCGGTCATGGTTGCGCTGTCCAATTTGCGGCCCATATCTTCAGAGATCAAGGTAGCTCCGGTAAGAATGGCAATGTCTTCCATCATGGCTTTACGACGATCACCAAAGCCAGGAGCCTTCACAGCTACTATATTCAATACACCCCTGAGCTTGTTAACGACCAAGGTTGCCAAGGCTTCACCCTCAATGTCTTCAGAGATGATGAGCAAGGGTTTACCGGTCTGCGCTACTTCCTGAAGAATGGGCAACAAGTCTTTCATTACGGTGATTTTCTTGTCATAGAGCAGAATGAAGGGATCTTCCATCTCAGCAATCATCTTGTCCGGATTGGTGACAAAATAAGGAGAAATGTAGCCACGGTCAAATTGCATACCTTCTACTTTTTCCAGACCTGTATCTATGGATTTGGCTTCTTCGATATTGATGATGCCTTCATTACCAACGCTCTCCATCGCCTCTGCGATTAGTCTGCCGATTTCAGGATCGTTGTTTGCACTGATGCTTGCAATCTGAGCTACTTCGGCATTGCTCTTGATGGTCTTCGAATACTCATGGATCTGATCCACTATCACTTTTGTGGCTTTTTCCAATCCGCGTTTCAGATACATCGGATTCACACCAGCAGTTACATGCTTCAAGCCTTCTTCAATGATTGCTTGAGCCAATAAAGTTGCTGTAGTTGTACCGTCCCCGGCGTTGTCGTGAGTTTTCTCAGCTACTTCTTTGCATAGTTGAGCGCCCATGTTTTCATAGGGATCTTCCAGTTCAATTTCTTTAGCAATGGTAACGCCGTCATTCGTGATGAGCGGAGAACCGAATTTTTTGTCCAATACCACATTTCTGCCCTTGGGTCCAAGGGTAACTTTAACGGCATCTGCCAATTTGTCCACACCGCGTTTCAGGGAAGTGCGGGCTTCGTGTGCATACTGCATTTGTTTTGCCATCTTGTTTTTCCTCCATATTTACTAAATTTCATTTTCTTTAATCTTAGCAGTCTGTTCTTTTGAGTGCTAATCTTATTATATCCCGTTTCCTGTCAAGTGCAAATTATTTTTTCTTTCCGCTGATTCCAGATTGGGGGTATAAACACCTTATCAAGAGTCAGCTAATTCTGCAAGTGTAACAATATATTCATAGAAAAGAGAGGCTCCTAAGTTAACACAAACTTGCCAAGAGAAATTATGATAGATCCATCATTGAAAGAAACTGAAAGAAAGCATAACCGGGACTTATACTATGGTGACGGCCTTACTTGGGTTTTTAAGGGATTTGCATTTATAATGTGTTATCTTGTATTCGAAGTATCCCTGTTGATGTGTCTTTTGCCGATCCTGTTTATCCCCTTGAACTACTGGATCAAAAAGAAGTACGTCAGCCAGCGCAGAGGTGATGCAAAATCCCGCTTGTATTGGAAAAGAAGCAGGCAGCGGAACACGGCGATTGTCTTTGCTTTCCTTTTGATCATGCTGTTCTTACTAGCACTATTTGGCAAGGGTTTAACTGAGGACAAGGCTGGTTATTTTTTCTTTGGTATCTATCTGGTATTGTTCGTAGAATGGCAGGTCAGGTCTTTCATGGAATGGGATGGGATAAGCTGGTATCCCCTACTTGAGAGGGTTGTAATCCTGGGTCTCATTATTGTGTTTGCCATTGGCAATCTAAAATTTCTGGATATCTTTAAGCTGCTCTTTGTTTATGGTATTTTCAATGTGGTCGCAGGAATCTGGCAGTTCATTACGTTTCTGAAGCGCAATCCTGTCCTACGAAAGGTATCGTAGCATTCCGATGCTACGTATTGGGAGGATCGGAAGCCTTCCATACGAACGGAACGGCGCATTTATCTGCGTAAATCTGCGTGAACCCAAATAAAGACCCAGACATTCTCTAGACAATAGAATCAGCGCTCATCTGTTCGAACAGCGTCATCTGCGTTCCATACATATCTCACTACTCATACGCTTTGGAAATCGGGCAATGCATTTATGGCTTGATATACAAAAACGCATTTTAGCTTGACAGTAATATTAATTTGCATATACTTGTTAATATTAACGGAATGAAAGGATGAAGCTATGCTAAAGAGACTGTTTTTTTGTTTTCTTATCTTGTTACCGGTGTTCATATACGCTCAGGATATGCCATTTGCAGTTAAATCCAGCACTAATTACAGTGCTTCCACAATGTATGGTAAAGTAGAAGAAGACTCCATTCGTTATACGCAGTTTCGCTTTATTCAGGAGTTCAAGTATAAAAAGTTTGGTTTGGGACTGGATCTGGATATACTGTTCGACAAGAACTACCATATCAAAGAAAGCGACTGGGATCATATCGGCGACGCGTTGAACAAAATCTACTATTTCCGTTATGCCGAACTGGGTGATCCGTTATTCTTCCACGTCGGAGGATTCCCGAAGTATTCGGTGGGTAACGGACTTGTGATGTTGAACTACTCAAACATGACATTCTATCCAGATTTGAGACATCAGGGTGTTCTGATTGGAGGCAGAGTACCAACGCTGTTTGAGCCGGAATTGGAGCTCTTTAGTTCGGACATCACAAAGAACGATTTACTATGCTTCCGCGCACATTTCAAGCCTCTGGCGGATTCGACCCTGAAGATTCTGGACATGGCAAAGATAGGTTTTTCCGTGTATTCCGACCTGAATCAATACAGTAATCTGAAGCACACTCTACCAGACAGTCTGGACTACCTTCGCACAGGGAAAAAGGATGCTGCTACCATCATCTCCTTCGATTATTCCCAACCCATCAAGCGCAGTGAGAAAGCAGAGTATGGCATTTATACGGAAGTAGCGCACATGATCGATAATGGTACCGGAAGCATATTGCCCGGAGTATATGCCGATTTTAAAGTTGTGAAAGTGAATCTGGAGTATCGGACAAATGGCGATAAATTTGCCCCTTCATATTTCGATTATCATTATGAGGCAGAGCGTGCCATTCAGGATACTTTGGCAGACGGCACTCCCATTATCATCACGAAAGAAGAGGCTCTGCAAGACAGACAATCCTCCTATGGATTCTATGGAAAGATTCAAGGCGTGATTGGGGAACGGCTGAAAGCGATGTTTGCCTGGCAAAATATGTATGGAAACGAACTGAAAAACGGAAAATCCATGTGGTTCAGTTTGAATGTGGATACGAAGTACAAGCGCTTGGAAAAAGTAGCATTCTCTTATAGTAAAACTAACGTAAGCAGCCTGAATCTGGGGAAAATAGCCGTTCCTCGAGCTAATATGTCTGCCAGTTGTACTATAGGTTTGGATTCCAAGCACAGATGGTTTGTGATCGCAAAATACTCTGAAAAATACAAGGATAAAGAAGGTGGGATTAACTGGTGGAAAGACACCAAGCGCTCTGCGGCAGTAGGTGTTAAGGTCAATTTTTAGTCAAATGTACGATATACAAAAGAGACCGAGCATTGCTTGGTTTTTTTATAGCCCCCAAAAGCGCCATGATTTTTGCAGGAGGATCTCATGAGTAAGTCCGGTGTCTTTGGGAGAGTAGTTTAGAGTATAGCCCAGCCTGAACTGACGCGGGAGAACGAGACGCAGGCTGGTATCATGAGACACCAGAATGCGTGTTTTTTGCTGCATGTCCGTAGCTTCTTGCAATTGCAATTCATAATCCGCAAATACACGATAGCCCAAGTACTTACTCATCGAAACCGAAAGATTGTTCAGCAGAATGGACGAAGAGAATCGGGTGATATCGGAGGAAAGATTGCTAAGGTCTGTCATATCTGCCAATTGGGAGGGATTAGCGGAGTATTCGCTGAAGATATTTTGAATGAAACCTGCGTTTATGGAGAATCCATCCAGCTTCAAGGTACGGCGAAACCAGTTTTCCACGGGGTAAAAGAAAGGTGTGAGCACCGTGGAATTCAAGTTCCCGCCGATCAAACCCAAAGCTTCATCTTGGAGCAGGTTTTGTTTTTGATCCTCCGGAAGCTCTTCCATACCTTGATTGTAGCGCATTCGGGAAAGAACCTGTGTAATGTTTTGATCCTGAGGATTATCGCTGGACAGGCTGATCTGTAAGCGATCGAAGAATCCCTTGTCGTATTCCGGACTGGATGCTACGGACAGAGTAATAATGCTTCCATCCGGAGTGCGCTTGTTGAAGAGACCGTTTACACTGAGGATGTTCTGTTGATCTATCATTGTGATAGCGATGTTTTCCACTTGGAATACTGTACCGAAGAAATCGATCGAACCACGTTCAGAATTGATGTTTGCCTCTTCCACAATAAAGCGATTGCCATTATAAATCAGATGCAAAAATCCCCCTGGGCTCAGGTAGAGATTTGTAGGATAGGTTACATACCGTACATTTTCACCGATATTTATGCGCACATCAAGCTTGAATGGCAAAGGAGTTGGTTCGGTATCAGGTTTCTTTCCGGTGCTTCGGACAGACATGATGAGATTCAGCAGGTTATCCGCTCCCGGAGGATATAGGATATCGAGATTGGAGGCGGTTACCAAAGCTTCAATCTTCATATCGTCAAAAGGGCCACGAATCACTGCATATCTGCCATCTTGACCGCTTATCGCTACATTGCTAAGAGTCTTTGGCGGAGACACGACAGGTATGGTAGCCTGTATTCCTGGTTCTTCAATAAGGACTCTGAAGTAACCAAGATCCAGAAAACTGACCATGAAATGATCACTTGGTTCGCTTTCAAAAAGGTTGTTCATATAGAACTTCCCGTTGCCCATTTGGAAAGTACCCCGCTGAATCATAAGGCGATTTTGTTCGAATACTCCCTGTATTTGAATGTCTCGCATTGGTTCTACTTGGTCTTTGAGATGGACGAGGCCATTGCTGAGATTAATGTGTCCGGAATGAAACATAAATTGATCCTCCGACGTGCCTATACTCAGCTCGAGGCTGGAATCTCCCGAAGAAACCAGAATATAATCTGTTAACTTCTTTAACCATGGGAACAATTCGCCATCCACCTGTATATTCAATAGCCGATCTCCCTCATAGAATTCATTCTGTAGGATGTTGTAATCCAGTGAGCCAGACGCGGAGGCAGTTAAAAGATCATGGGCAAACACATAGAGTGAATCTATCACAAGCGCATTGCTTTCTTGAGCGGCTTTCACCGCTGCATAATCTACTTCAATATCTCCGAATTTCATATCCCGGCCAACGAGATCCGCAGCAATCTCCATTACGGAATCCTCAGAGAGGATATCTTGCATGCTAAAATCAACCGTTCCGCTGACGGATGCCAAACCCGGGCTTTGGGTCAAAACCTCCTGTAGCTTCAAATCATCTATGTTTGCACCCAGCGCAACATTAAGCTTAGGGTGTAGAGATGCTGTTCCGGCAAGATCTATCAATGTCTTTTTTTTATGAGAGATGTCTCCACTAAGGCTAAGCAAGTCAGGGCTTCCTTTCAGATGCATATCTACGCTAAGGGGTATCACGCTGATAAGATCTACATCAGTAAGATTGACCCATGCGTCAATACTCTTTTGACTGTCCTTATTGTATGTAGCAAAGAGGTTTAGCTTATTAAACTCTGGAATCAGATGACTGATATCGGGATAGTATGAGATGATCTTTGCTGAATCGATATTGCGTATGCTGAGATCCACATCGGAGAGCCAAAGATCTTTCAAGTCCACCATTGCCGAAAGATTGAGCATGTCTTCCAGCTTCAGCGACCATAGCTTTAGCTTCATATCACGATAGTCCATATTTACACTGATATCCGCAGGCAAACCGTTAAAGTATCCGTTGGAGGTCTTTAGCGAAGCCATTACAGCTGGTTCTGCCACATTGACATTGCCCAGGAGATCAATATCTGCAATGTAGTCATACTCGCCCTTTAGCGCTGAAGCTAGATTCGCATGATACCATATATCTCTACCAGTCATCACTGCCTTCAGTTGCCCGCTGACCTGTGGAGCTAATATGCCAAGCACATCCAGATCATAGACACTCGCTGCTTCCAAACTGTCAAACACTGCATCCAAGGCTATGTGTTGAGATAAGACATCTCCCACCGCCCGTATACTGTATCCCTCTTCGGATTGAATATCTGCTGAGACCAGAAGAGAGCCCTCAGAAGGCACCATGCTGGCTTCTGCGTTCAGATTGCGCAGATTGAGATGGCGCCATACTACATTCACATCTTTCAAATTAGCTGAGAGTAGGGGGTATGGCTTCAAGATGACACCACTAAGGTTCAACCTGCCGTTTGCAACAATATCCCCAGGTATGTCTTTCAGAGCATTGGTAGCCAATTCAGCATCAAAGGAAAGTGTCTGGGGAACAAAGCTTCCACTGATGGATAGGGCTTGATTCTTCCACCTGGCATCCAAAGTACTCAAGCTGGCGCGATCATCCTGGTAATCCGCCACAAGAGACAGGTCTTCAAAAACCCATTCTTGATAAGCAAAACGATGGCTACGCGCACTTATTTCTGCGCTAGGATCTTTGATACTGCCGGATGCGCATAGATCCGCTTCTATCAATCCATTCATCTGAGGTAAAATATCAGACGCATCCAAGCTTATCGAAGCTCTTGAACCATCGAAAGTCATATCTCCCAGATAATCTTGAACCAAAAGATCGGCAACTAGGCTACTACGCCCTATGCTTGATCGGGATATTGATAAAGCGGCATCATGACCGTCTGTCTCTAGATTAATCAATGGGATCTGCACGGCAAATTTGTCTATCACCTCAGCTGCAGTATTCCATATGATCGCCTTTCCACCAAACTGCACTGCACCAGAATCCGCTGGTTCACTGTAGTTTGCATTGATGTTGATATCACTTCTAAAATCTCTGATATCCGGATGCGATACATAGAGTGGCTTGAAGTCTGCGATTTCCGCTTCTGCCAAAGCAATACGACCATTATCAAGGCTCCCCTTCAGGTGAATACTACCTCCCAAGGAAGTGTTTGCGCTCAGGAGTACGTCTGTATAACTCGTGTTTTCTATGCGTAGATCCAGATGAGTCAGGTTCTCTTCAATGCTTAGCTTTCCTGTATGAAGGATTTTCAGGTCAAAGGCCAAATCTGCTTCCAGAGCACCATCTTCCAAAGTAATGAGTTTGAAATAGGGCACTAAATCAGGAATCTTGAATCTCTCTTTCTTGGCTTTTTTCTTTTCCGCTTTGGAGATTGGATGATAGTATAAACGCCCAACCGGCTTGACAATCTCTACTGATGATACTACATTATTCAGTTTGAAACCGGACAGAATAAATTTGTACAGATTGTAGCGCAGTCTTACACTATCTATCTTGAGATCAATCAGACTGTCCTGCGTGGCAATGTTGAAATCCTGCACCAGAATCTGTTTATCGCTGATATGAAGGTTACCAATTTTTATAGAGGCATTAGCAGCCTTACCAATCATTGAAGCGATATAATTCCGCACAAAGTCTCTACCTCCCAAAGGATACCAAATGCTGAAGAAAAGCACATTGATCACCAAGAGGACAATAATCAAAATGAGAAACTTGCGGGGACGATGCATGTTATGCCTCGAGCTGTATCAACCTGCCATCGATAAGTTCGTAACTGCGGCTTGCTTTCGACGCCGCTTCTACATCATGGGTTACCACCACAAATGCTTGATTGAGTTCTTTATTAAGCTTCCGAATCATCTCCCATACTTCATTACTATGAGTGGGATCAAGGTTTCCGGTGGGTTCATCTGCCAGCACCAGTTTGGGATTGTTTGCCAATGCCCTGGCCAGGCTCACTCTTTGTTGCTCACCTCCGGAGAGCTGATTGGGATATCGATTCAAGCGATCCTGCAAACCCAGCAATACCAACAATTCCTTGGCTCTAGCTCTTGCTTCAGATTCACTGCGACCTGCAATCAGCAAAGGCAGAGCTACATTCTCGGTGGCACTAAGGTCATCAATCAGATAGTGAAATTGGAATACAAAACCTAAGTCTCTGTTTCGCACTATCGGAGCCTGGGGATCGTTTGAGCGAATAGGTTGGGAACAAATCCTGAGTTCACCCCCATCAGGCTCATCCAGCAAGCCCATGATGTGCAGCATTGTGCTTTTTCCACATCCGGATTTTCCGGTGATACAGACCAGTTCTCCGGCTGATACATCTAGAGATGCATCCTTCAGAACTTCTATGATCTGGTCGCTGTCAATATAGGACTTACTCAAGTGTTTTGCACTTAATATCATGCTTCCTCGCTAATTTTTGTTGCGGATAATATCGATGATCTGTAACCGCTCTATCTGCTTCAAGGGAATAAGGATACATATAAAAATCAGGATAGTGGCGACCACAAAGATTACCAATAGATTCACAAAAGTGATCTGAGCTCCCAGAGTGTCAATGAAATAAACATCACCCTTCAATCGATAAAAGCTCTGCTTCTCCACACACCAGGACAAGAAAACACCAAACATCTGCCCGACAATCACGGAAAGAACAGCCACTAAGCCTACTCGGAACGAAAACAATCTGCGAATGGAACCGATCCCTGCTCCCAAGGTCTGCAATACCGCTATTTCCGCTTTTTTATCTATGATAATGGTGCTTACTGTGGAGATCACGTTGATACCTGCGATCAATACCAGAAAACTAAAGACGATGAATATGAGCCATTTTTCCATAGCAACCAATCGCAAGAGGCTTTCTGCGTAGAGATTCCACGGAATGGCGATATAATCCACTCCCAAGTGATTGATCAGATATTGTGCCAATTCGGAAGCTTGATCAGCATCTTTTAAACGCAATTCCACCTTGGAATACCCTGAAGGAAGCATCATCAAGTCACGGGCATCTTCTTCGCTGGATATTACTATACTGCGATCGTTCTCATAATAACCAGAGCGGTATACAGCAGCGATAACATAATTGTAATGGGCACTGGGGATGCCCAGAGGACTGATCCGATCCAGGCGGGGATAATTCAAGCTAAGCGTATCGCCTATGCTCAAACCCAGCTCCTCCAGAAGATAGTGCCCTACGATCACCTCTCCCCTATTAATCTGTGTCTTTCCTTTGCTGATATACTGGCTGTATGGAGCATCATCATGAGCATCATAAGCGCGCAGGTTCGCAGCTCGAATCTTGTCTTGGTTTTGCGCCATCAAAGAAAACTGTAGAGTCGCCACACTGGATTGAACTTCATCTATCTGCTCCGTTATCTTACGGATTTGATCGATCTGTTCTACACTAAGTAGATTCGAATCGGACGAAGCGATACTAATATGAGCAAAGCTATCCAACAAGAGTCTTTTGAGCGTGCTTTCATAACCTTGGAATAAGTGCAATCCTGCAGAAAGAATGCCTACAGAAAGTACAATACCTAAAACCATAAACACAAAACTAAAGCGAAACAGGTTTCGCTTCGGAGATTTAATATATCGTTTCAGAAAAAAAAGCTCAAGGTTTTGCATCTTTACTGTGTTGCTCCACATTGAGCATTGTCTCAATGGACAATGGTAAACGCTGAGTGGGACTGATTCGGTTTATGATGAGCTCAGAAATCAAGCCCAGAGATATGAACTGAAGCCCACCCAAGATCATAAGAACTCCCAATAACAAGAGGGGGCGATTCGAAAGAGGCATACCCCAGAATATCTTCAAAACTGCAAGGTATAGAGTAATAAGTGATCCTATTATAGTGGAAATAAGCCCTACTCTACCAAATAGATATAGCGGACTCTTAATGTAATATGTAATCATCCTCACAGTAAGTAGATCAAAGAAGCCACGTAAGTAACGTTCTACCCCGTATTTGCTCTTCCCATACTGCCGCGCCCGATGCTCTACGGGGATCTCCCCCACTCTGAACCCTAAGGAATGAGCCAGAGCTGGTATATAGCGATGCATCTCCCCATATAGTGAGAGTTCCGTCACAACCTCCCGCCGATATGCTTTGAACCCGCAATTGTAGTCATTCAGTTTCAGCTTGAAGGTGTATCCGGTTACAGAATTGAACAGTCTGGAAGGTAACCTTTTGTACCATGGATCACGGCGCTTCTTCTTCCACCCGGATACAAGGTCAAAACCCTCGTTCAACTTTGCTATGAAGGCAGGTATTTCCGCAGGAATGTCTTGCAGATCGGCATCCATGGTAAAGACAATCTCGCCATCGGCATGTTCAAAGCCTTTTTGGAGCGCAGCGGCTTTCCCAAAGTTGCGGCGAAATTTTATCACCTTTACCTGTTGGTCTAGCGCTGCCAGATCACACATTACTTTATAGCTGCCATCGGTGGAACCATCGTCCACAAAGATAATCTCATAAGTGTTATCACCCAGATTGGCCAGGATTTCATCATAGAGCTGATTGAGGGACTCACACTCATTCAAAACAGGAATCACAAACGATATCAGCATATTGTCCTCACTATATGAACAAACTCACAACAGTCATCACTAAAGCGGAAGACAACGGTATTTTGATATTGTCATCCAGAGGTACACTACTCAGTTCAGCCGCTGTAGCTGTTAATGCACCAATAATGGCCAGCCAGGGATTTGCCAGCCACCATAATCCAAAAACAGCACAGGTGACAAAGCAAGCCAGGCTTCCTTCCAGGCTTTTGTTATTTCGCAGGAACTTCCGTTTACCAAAATTCATACCTATCAATGCGGCAAAAGTATCACCTATGCTTAGAAATGCAATGGAAGCCGCTGCAATTCTCTCATCAAAGAACGCGACGCAGAGCAAGCTGGAAACCAATAAATAAGTGGCTCCGGTAAAATCCTTGAGTTCGTGTCTCCTCAAGATCATACCAAAGAGACGATGAAAGGTTTTACGAAAGCTGCGTTGCCAAAAGCGGTTAAACTCTATTACTAAGCTGACAACCAAAGCAGCCAGTAGCATCGCAAAGGCAATACGCCTGTTGTATTCCAGAGTATAGCGATAACCGAGAGGAATCACCAACGAACTAAGATGAATTGACTTTCTAAGAGTCTCGCTAAGTCTTCCCATGATGCACTAATCAAGTATTTTTAGAATGCGTAGCTGGTTGGCTGAGCGCCACAAAACGAGACAATCGTACTCCTTATCCTTCATGAGATGCAGCCCCCCGCAATCCAGATTCCAAGAACCGGCCATTTCGCTCACTTTCAGTCCCCTGATGAGCAAAGTAGGTTCCGGATTCTTTTGACCCCATGGAAGCATGATTTCTAGCTTCTGCCATTGCTCTTGATTCATCTCCGCAAGTGAGCATTCAACATCGTAATGAATCTCATCTACTTCGTTTGAAGATATAAGGTTAGCACTCAAGTAATCAGTAAAACACTCAAGGAAACCGTCATAAGAATCTGTATTCATGGAGAATCCGGCTGCTTTTGCATGTCCGCCAAATTGGATGAGATGATCTTTACAGTGCGTAAAGGCATCCACCATGTTAAAACCTTCTCCGCAACGCCCTTCGCATACCGTATTGCCGTTGTGATGTTTCAGCATGATAGTCGGGATACCCAGCCGGTTCACAATAAAAGTAGATGCTGTGCCCAACAAAGAATATGGAATGGCGTCTTCTTCGTCGTAATATACAAAGAAGTTTCCCACAAAGTTTTCTGCTAGAGTCTCCAGAAAGCTGAAGACATGGTTCAGTTCCGCTTCCCAGATATTCTTTTGCTCTTCTAGACCCTCAAACAGACGAGCCTTGGCATCGGAGAGTTGCAAAATGAAGCGGAGCGCTGTATGCTGTCCTCCCTCTTCCCGGCCATTGGCAATAAGGCGGGATGTATAGATAAGGAAATTATTGACATCGGTGGGGTTGTCTACCCTGCTGTAGTTACGCAAAAGAAACTGTACTGTATGGTCGCTTACTTCTTCGAAGTGCTTTAAAACATGTCTTACCAGGATTCGGTTGATACCGATCATGGGTACCTTATCCGCCAATGAGCCTACTGCAGTCCAAAAGTAGCTGGCTGGATCGATAGGATGTTCCCATACTTTGGCCAGATAACGAATCAGCATCAGTACCACACCTACTCCAGCCAAGGCTTTGAAGGGATACTCGCAGGATGGTAACTGCGGATTCATAACGGCATAAGCATTGGGCAACATATCTGATTGCACAAGATGATGGTCGGTGATTATAACATCACAACCAATATCATTCAGCTTTTCTACTCCTTTAAAAGCGGAGATGCCATTATCCACAGTAATAACGAGCTTGTAACCATTCTTCTTTACATGCTCGATAAAGCCTGCCTGGATACCGTGAGGTTCCAGATTGCGGTTTGGGATATAGTAGCTATGACGCTGATATCCGCAACTGTTCAGATAGTTGTACAATATGTATGTGCTTGTGATACCATCCGGATCGTCGTGCCCAAAAATGACCATAGGTTCGTTTTGGAAAATGGCTTCCCGTATTCGCTCCGAAACCTTGTCGATGTTCGCAAAGAGACCCTCGTCCGGCAAATCATCGATACTGCTCTCCATATCAATAGGCAGTAGATTGCGGGCTTTTAATATTCTTTCGGATAAATTGCCATCTGCTACCATTGTTGCAATTCCTCCGCCTTAGGTATCTCTCTGGGAGCAGTGCGATCAATCGCTTTGCTAATGATGTCGAAACCGGTAAAACCAATAAGCATCATATAACTGGTGTCCTGGATATTATGTGTGTCCAGAGAACCGCGTGTCTGATACATAAAGCCAAGGTCCAAGCGATTCACTTCTCCCTTTAGTGGTAAGCTGAAACCGGCACTGATGGCATTCTCGTCCACATACTCCCCGTTTACTTTGAACGGTAAAGCGCGTCTGGAATAACCTGCCCGCAACGGAATCTTGTGATACCAATAGCGCTTGCGTGCAGTATTGGGCTCATATGCCACACCAACACCCAGTTTCCAGCCATCACGCAAGTTGGCATCGGTTTCGGAGAAGGCTTCATAAGTGTAATCAGCGGCAACCTTGAACTCCCGTAGCATAAGGCCGGTGTAGCCAAAGCCAATGGTAAGAGGGATGTCAAATGATGAATTTTCTGCTTCACCGCTACTGTGGAAACTGCTCCAGATTCTTTCTCCCTTCAATGTAACTGGCAGGGTCGCATAAGAGCCAAAGGCATGGTCATTATATCGCTGCACAAATCCAACGCTGATGCTGGGATTCTTGTAGTTTTGCTCCAACGTCTCGGAGCTGGGCACTGTGTTTTCAGATGAGCTTTGAACAAATTTGCGGTTGTCATGCCCTAAAAAATAATTACCGCTGATACCAAGGTTCAGGTTTTTGTATCTATAGCTGTAGACGAGGTCCGCACGGTACAAGTATTTATCCACTTCCTGGCTTTCTATGGTAAGGCTATCGATCATGGTCTGATTTTTCACCAAACCATTGGCATAAGAAGCAAACTGGAAAGCAAAACGATGTTTCTTTACCGGAATCGATATGCTGAAATAGGGGAAATCTACCGAATCATCCCGAAAGCTGTTCTCGTTTCCGTTGTATTTGGATTTATATCCGGTATAGCCAAAAACCATACCCGTACCAAAGAGGGTCTTGTTGTCAATATTGCTCTGAGCTGGATTTGCGTAGGCGGTGTTATTGCGAAACACATCGCTGGAGCCGGTATCTCCCATGCTCAAACTATAAATGTCGCGCCCATAGTATTGGACAGGATAACCATCGTAAGAGAAGATGGAATTTCCTGCCCACAGTGACATGGCTATCAGACAGGATGCGATTAGTATTGATCTTTTCATTTCTTATGACCTGCTTTATGGTGTTTAACCGGATCTGGTGGAACGCGGAAGAACTTCATCGCGTTATTATATGAGGCTTCTGCCACTTCATTGGGACTGATCTCTTTGATCTGTGCAATCTTTTCTGCAACAAGATGTAACAGCAGCGGAGAATTGCGTTGTCCTCGGTGCGGATGAGGCGGTAAGTAGGGACAATCCGTTTCGATCATGAATCTGTCCATAGGCACCAAACGAACCACATCATCCAGATGAGAATTGTTGTAGGTAATACTGCCTGTAAAACTCATCATCCAGCCAGCATCCAGAACCTGCTGGGCAAAGATGATGTCTCCGGAGAAGCAATGGAACACAGCTTCCTTCACGTTTTCCTGTTTCAGTATATTGTAACATTCCTGATGCGCTTGTCTGTCGTGAACTACCACTGGCAAATCGTATTCAACAGCCAAGTGAGCTTGATTTGCAAATACTTCCCGTTGCACTGGATAAGGAGACAGATTGCGGAAGAAATCGAGGCCGATCTCGCCAATGGCCAAGACTTTCTTTTCCCGCGCATGTTTCTTCACCAGCTCTGCGTCAAATTCTTGAGCGTCGTGCGGATGAAAACCAACCGAAGTATAAATATGCAGATGCTTCTTGGCCAGTTCCAGCGACGATATTGCGGTATCCTTGTTGTATGAGATGTTGATAATGTATTCGATACCAGTGCTAAAACATTTATTGATAAGACTCTCCCGGTCAGAATCAAAATCCGGAAGGTCCAGATGCGCATGAGTCTCAAACAGCTTCATATTTCTAGGCGAGTCCCCTTTTTCTTGTTTGTGTCAATTATATCACCTTCTTTATCCTGTCAAAGAGAATTTTGGCCAGCTCTGTTAAGCAGGCTTTTTCATATAGTACAGATACTCCAGGTGAGCTCTTAATACTGCTCATTCAAAGCAAGGAGTTGATATTGGGAAGCAATGCAGATAGCCGCCGTTTCCGCCCTTACAATCCGTTTGCAGATGCTAATGGAAGGAATTTCCTGCATCACCTGGATATCAGCTTCCGAAAAGCCCCCTTCGGGACCAATGATAAAGCAAGGCTTTTTAGTGCTCTTTGTGTCGTATAGGCAATTCTGCTGCTCGCTTTCAGAGCATAATACTGGCTGATAACCCTGTTGTCTGATATAGGGCAAAGCATCTTCGAGGTTCAGAATAGGATGTATTGTGGGCAGATAGGGATTGTCACATTGCTTTATCGCTGCCAAAGCGATCTTTTCAAAGCGAAATATGGTGTTGCGTTTTTCGTCCCTTACAGTATATTCCGTAAGCAAGGGGAAGAAAGCGCTCGCTCCCAGTTCGGTACACTTTTCCACCACTAATTCATCATGATGGTTTTTGAGCAGTGAAAAGGCTATGGCAAAAGGCATCTCTGGCGCTGGATGTTCTTTGATGCTGATCGCTTCCAATACTGCACAACGCTTTTCCAGCTTAACCACTCTGCACTCTGCGCTCAAGCCATTACCCCCGTTGAGCATGATCCTGGCCCCGCTTCGAATGCGTTTTACTCTGCTAAGGTGGTAATACTCATCATTTTCCAGGATGATTTCCCGGCTGTCTGTTCTCAACTGAGGATAATAGTATGATGGCATCTCTATACGAAGTAATCCCTTAGTTTCGAAAAGAAGCCCTTACCTGGTTTCAACTCCCGCTTGGCGTCATATTCCTTCAGCTTCGTGAACATCTCGGTTTCTTCCTTCGATATTTTGGTGGGGATCACAACCACAACCCGCACGATCTCATCGCCTTTGCTATATGAATTCAGGCTTTGAATGCCCTGACCTTTCAGGCGAAACAGTCTGCCGCTTTGAGTTCCGGATGGAATCTTCATTTTCACTTTTCCGCTTAGCGTGGGTACTAGGATTTCGTCCCCTAGGACTGCTTGGGATATCGAGATAGGGTATTCCATAATGATGTCGTTTCCATTGCGCTCAAACAGATCATCCTGCTTTTCATGGATTAGAACCAGGATATCTCCGCGACTTCCGTTTCTGGGTCCCACATTCCCTTGTCCACGCAGACGGATATATTGGTTTTCCTCCACTCCTGCGGGGATCTTCACGTTGATTTCTTTTACCTTTGCGATGCGCCCTTCACCATAGCATTTCCCGCATTTGTTCTTGATGATCTTGCCTTCACCTCTGCATGATGGGCATTCGGAAACGGTTTGCATCTGCCCGAAAAGGGATTGGCGAACTTGGCGCACTTGTCCCGATCCTCTGCATTGAGAGCAAGTATCCACCTGGCCGTCGGCGCTGCCGCTCCCGTTACATTTGTCACAGACTTCTTTGGTGCTTATCTTGATCTTTTTCTCGGCTCCGATGGCAATCTCGTTCAAGCTCAACGATAGTTCGATTTGCAGATCTTCTCCACGATTCGAGCTTCTTCCCGATGAACGCGATCCAAATCCACCTCCAAAAAGGCTATCGAAGATGGAAGAGAAACCGTCGCCAAAGATGTCGTTTAGATCACTACGATGCGTAAAATTCTCCCAGGAAAATCCACCCGCACCAAACTGTCCTTCTACTCCATATTGATCGTAAATCTGCCGTTTATCCTTATCACTCAGGACTTCGTATGCTTCACTGGCTTCCTTGAACTTTTCTTCTGCTTCTTTGTTATCCGGATTCTTATCCGGGTGATACTGCATAGCCAGCTTGCGGTAGTTTTTCTTGATAGTTGCTTCATCGGCGTTCTTGTCAACACCCAATACTTCATAATAATCGCGTTTCGCCATCTATTCTCCTAATAAATCAAAACTATCTGCTTAGCAGAAAGCAGATCAATAAACAAAACTATCCCTGGGGATAGCCCGATTCACGAACTATCCCCGCAGGATATTTATTGGATTATTTATCGTCAACGACCTCAAAATCTGCGTCTATAGGGCCGTCATCTTTCTTATGATCTTCTTCTTTTGTTCCCACAAAATCTTCCGGATTGAAGCCTTGCGCGTTGGGATCAAATCCTGCTCCGCCACCTTGCTGTTGCTGTTGTTGCTGCTGCATGTTAGCGTAGATGATCTCCCCCAATTTTTGAGCTTTTTTGGATAGATTTTCTATAATCTGATCAACCTGTTCTTTGTCACCAAGCTTGTCAAGCCGTTCCTTGGCGTTCTTCAATTCAGCTTCCAATTCGCTTCTATCACTTTCCGGCAGTTTGTCACCATATTCAGATAGACTCTTTTCAGTGCTGAAGATCAGTGTATCCAGTTCATTCTTTGCGCTTACAAATTCCTGGCGCTTTTTATCTTCCTCAGCGTGTAGTTCGGCATCTTTCACCATGCGATCAATGTCTTCCTTGTCGATACTACCTGCACGGTCTATCTGGATGGATTGCTCCTTACCCGTGCCTTTATCCTTTGCGGATACATGCAAAATGCCATTAGCGTCGATATCGAAGGTTACTTCGATCTGTGGTACTCCGCGTGGAGCAGAAGGAATTCCAACCAGGTCAAATCTGCCCAGACTCTTATTATCCTGAGCCATGGGACGCTCACCCTGCAATACATGAATAGTCACAGCGGTTTGATTGTCCGCAGCAGTGGAAAACACCTGGCTCTTCTTTGTGGGAATTGTAGTATTTCGAGGAATCAGAGTAGTCATCATACTTCCCAGAGTCTCGATTCCCAATGATAGTGGAGTCACATCCAAAAGCAGCACATCGGATACTTTGTCATCTCCGGACATGATAGCACCTTGAATGGCGGCACCAATGGCAACCACTTCATCAGGATTGAGGCTGCGATTGGGCTTTTTGCCAAAGTACTTTTCCACCGCTTCTCCTACTGCCGGAATACGGGTGCTGCCACCCACCATCAGTACTTCCTGAATATCGGAAGTGCTTAGCTTGGCATCGGCCAGAGCTTTTTTGCAGGGACCCAATGTACGCTCAACCAAATCAGCAGTCAGACGGTTAAACTCTGCCAGACTGAGGTCCAGACTCAAGTGTTTGGGACCGGTGGCATCCGCTGTGATAAAGGGAAGATTGATATTTGTGGTCTGAGTTCCGGAGAGCTCGATCTTGGCTTTTTCTGCTGCTTCACGCAAACGCTGCATCGCCATCGGATCCTTACTGAGATCCATACCTTCCTGCTTCTTAAACTGCTCCAGAATCCAGTCTATTACCCGCTTATCAAAGTCGTCTCCGCCCAGATGAGTATCTCCATTGGTGGAAAGTACTTCTACCACACCGGAAGAGATATCCAGGATAGAGATGTCGAAGGTACCTCCGCCCAGGTCATATACCGCTACTTTCTGTTCTTTCTTATTCTCCATACCAAATGCCAAAGCTGCAGCGGTAGGCTCGTTTATAATTCGTTTCACTTCCAGACCTGCCACTTTACCCGCATCTTTAGTGGCTTGGCGTTGATCGTCATTGAAATAAGCTGGCACAGTAATCACAGCTTCGGTTACTGTGGTTCCCAAATATGCTTCTGCGGTCTCTTTCATACGTGCAAGCACCATTGCGGATATCTCTTGAGGAGTAAAGTCCTTGTTTTCACTATCCACGTGAACCGCAGCTTGATTTTTGATGCCGGATTTTACTTTGAAAGGCACTTGTTTTATCTCTTCACTCACTTCCGAGTAAGAACGGCCCATAAAGCGTTTTATCGAAAACACCGTATTGATCGGATTGGTAACCGCCTGACGCTTTGCCAATTGTCCTACCAGACGTTGTCCATCCTTTGTAAATGCAACTACAGACGGAGTGGTGCGTCCGCCTTCTGCATTTGTGATTACTACAGGTTTACCACCTTCAACTACTGCAACGCAGGAATTGGTGGTTCCTAGGTCGATTCCAATTATCTTTCCCATTTATTCCTCCAGGGTATTCATTTTATTTCCATTTGAAACCGCTACCCGAACCGGACGGATCACCTTGTCGTGCATGGTATATCCATTCTGGATGATAGCGGCCACAATATTCTCTTCATATTCACTGGCAATATGCGCCAAAGCATCATGATACTCCGGGTCAAATTCACATCCCAATGCCTCAATCTTCTTTACTCCTTCGTTTTCCAAAGTCTTTGCCAGTTGTTTTTCTATCAGTTGTACACCCTTGCCAAATGGAGATTCCAAATCTTCAGTCTTGGCCTGATTCAGGGCGCGTTCAAAGTTGTCCAAAACATCACATATATGTAGTGCTAATTCCTTGGTTGCGTGCCTGATCCACTCTGCTTTTTCGCTAATGCTGCGTTTGCGGAAGTTCTCGAATTCAGCCATGGTTCTCAGGTATTTATCCTTATACTCTGCCAATTCCTTCTTCAGCACTGCCATTTCGTCCTGTTCGCTGTTTTCCACAGCTACTTTTTCATCACTGTTTGTTGTTTCCGATGCAGTTTCAATCTTTGTTTCTTTCAAGCTCTCTTCCTGTTCTCTGCTATTCTGCATATTCATATCCTTATCCGGCATGGAAGCTTTCGCCGCTGCCTTCTTCTTTTTATTAGTCATACATCCTCCTCTTGGGTACAACCATCCCCCGCTTCGTAGTTTGAGTAATGGTATGCGTCACATCCCGCACCAGAGGAATCAAGCGTCTGTAGTCCGTTCTTAGCGGCGTCAACACTCCCAGGTAACCGGGTATTCCAAACACCTCGTATTTCCCATAGATCAATGCAAAGCCACTGTAACGAGTGTCCGAAAAATCCTCTCCCATCAACACATTCACTCCAGATATCTCTTTGTTGCGCATGGAGTTCAGCAAATAGTCCTGCCTCTGAATCAGATTCATGAAGCTTAGGATCGCTTGCTTTGAATCAAACTCCGGTTGCTCTAAAAACTTTATACTGCCATCGTAATGAATAAAGAAATCACTGATCTCGATGAAAGCTTTATGCAGTTCGCTTAGAAACTGGCTAAGGATATCGTTCTCACCCCTACTGCTTTCCCGCATATCCACCAGCACCTTGTTTGCGATGTCGTAAACCCTGAGTCCCACCAATTCATCATTTAGGTAGCGAACCAGTTTTTTCAATTGGGCATCATTTATATCGTAATCGCACTTTAGTATTACAGTCTTGTCCAATCCACTATCTAAACTCATTACGAAGAGTAGTTTGCGATCGCTGATGGAAAATACCTCCAAACAAGATAAGTACCCGCTGGATACTTCCGGTTCCGCCACAAATGAAAGCTGATCTGTTTCATGAGCTAGCATTTGCATAATGAAATGTAGGGCCCGCGGAGTATCTTTATAATGCTGGATGAGTAGCTCGCGCAGAGTATCCATGCGTGGATAACTTACTTTCACGTGTTCCGGTGCGATATATTCCAAATACCTACGATACCCGCTGATAGTCGGCACTCTCCCCGAAGAAGTATGAGGTTGAGATATCAAATTCTGCTCTTCAAGTTTTAATAGATCCAAACGCAAGGTAGCAGTTGAAACATCACAGAGATACTTCTCGTTCAATACCCGCGAAGAGACGGGTTCACAAGTCCGGATATACTCATCCACCAGAGCTCCAAGTGTATGTATCAATCGTGCTTGATTCTTCTTCATAATTACCGCCTCGTTGTTATTTTAGCAGTCTAGGCATCAAAGTGCTAAACTGAAGACAAATTAATCAAGTCTACGATATTGTCAATCGAAAAGTGAGACTGCTAATTTCCTGCTATGTTGAGACTGTTCAATACCTCCCACATCATTATGCTGCTATCCTGGTGTTCTTAGAGAAAATCCTGTGAGCTGGTGCAGCTTGAGCGCAAAGGGCTCTACTATGAGAACAAGCAAAGCGAAGAGAACCAAGAGATAACAGTGTAACTGAGAGAGATCGCTTACCAGTATGTTCGTTGGGGTTTACCCCACATGGAAAGTGTTGTCCGAGCC
>JALOBM010000139.1 GCA_023228285.1 Candidatus Cloacimonadota bacterium
CCTATACCAGAAAACGGGGTATATCCTGGAACATCTAAAAAAACAGCTGCGTCTTTCTGACGGCTTTTTTGATGTTTGCAAAAGTAAACTCAAAAACAGCGTACGTTATCTCTATAAGGGTATAGAACATGAGTCCAACACCTTCAGTAAAAGCTGGAATCTCGTTGTGCCCCAAGATTTAATGAATAAATTGTGTAGGTCTGACCCCTCTGTGTTTTTCCGGGGAAAAACTGGTTGAAAAACGAAGTCCCCACTTATGATGGGAATGACCGCAAGATCATTATTGAGTTCCTGGGATACATCGCAAGCTTTGAACACATCGGCAATATGAGCCATTGGGAAAAAGAAGCAACTGTTGTGGCGATCTTAAAAGACCTGGTCATCAATGATGGCGTATAAGAAATAATTATTTTTGAGGAGAGATTAAATGCTTAGTTCAAATTTAGAAAAACTGTATAAAAGCTTTGACGAAATATTGAACGTTGATACTGAAAACAATATTGAATTTTGGTATGCCAGGGATTTGCAGGAATGCTTAGGTTATGCAAGATGGGAAAATTTTATTGTAGCTATAAATAGAGCGATAGAATCTTGCAAAAGCACTGGAATAGAGCCTTTGTATCATTTTCGTGAGGGCACGAAATTGATAGTCCATGGCAAAGGTGGAAAACGAGAAATCCAGGATTATATGCTTACTCGATATGCATGCTATTTGATAGCACAAAACGGAGACCCCAAAAAAGAAGAAATAGCATTTGCTCAAAGTTATTTTGCATTGCAAACAAGAAAACAAGAGCTTATAGAGGATAGAATGAAATTAATCGCAAGAATGGATGCGAGAGATAGATTAAAAGAGTCAGAAAAGCAATTATCTCAAAATATTTATGAGCGTGGCGTTGACAATGCAGGTTTCGGACGCATACGTTCCAAAGGTGATAAAGCATTGTTTGGTGGAAGAAATACTGGTGATATAAAAGAAAAACTAGGAATAAAGGACACTAGACCTTTAGCTGACTTTTTACCGACCTTAACCATAGCGGCTAAAAATTTGGCAACAGAAATGACGAATCATAATGTTAATGAAGCTGATTTACACGGAGAAGAGCGGATAACAAATGAGCACGTTCAAAACAACACAAGCGTTCGTGATATGTTAGGTAAAAGAAGAATAAAACCAGAGGATTTACCACCTGCCGAAGATATTAAAAAACTTGAAAGACGAGTAAAAGCCGAAGAAAAGAAATTAGCAAATAAAGCAGGGAAATTGCCTGAAAATGGCGAGGTTGAGAAATAAGCGAGGTCTTGAAATGGCTTATGCAGTTGGCATGTGTAGGTCATTAAATATTTGAGATGTCGCAAAAAATGCGACGAGTGATAGATTCCCAACGGTCGCATTTTTTGCGACAGTTCGTTTAGGCTAAGTTCTTGTAAATGGAAATGCGGTTTTTGGAGTTGGGTCTATGTTGCTAAAGCCGGTCACAGACTGTATCTAAAGCCGCTGTTCCGGCTCAACCCCATACCGGAATGACGATGGTGGAGGCACTCGGGGAAGACGGTGAGGGAAAAGGTCAAAATCAGAACCTGGATCCCGGCTCAGGGGCACACCGGGAAGACGAGGGTTTTTAGGATATTTTTTGGTTCTGCAACTGCTTAGCGACCGCTTAGGGGTCGTCAACACTTTTTCGTACAATTTGCTAAGCCACTAATTCTGAGTTCAGTTGTTGCCATTGTTTCAGCCATTGCATCGGACTGAGGTAACCCAGTCTTTTCTGAACTCTGCGCCTGTTGTAAAAGACCTCGATGTACTCAAAGATGCTATCTCTCGCTTCTTCGACTGTTTTATATTGACGCCAGTGTACCTGCTCTTTTTTCAGGTTGGCAAAGAAACTCTCGCTCCATGCATTATCTCCCGGCATACCTACACGGGAGAAGCTTTGCTTTATCCCGAACTTCTTCAACAGACCCATCACAGCATTTGAAGTATATTGGCTGCCCCTGTCGCTGTGGAAGATCGTTCCCTCTTTTAGATTCCAGCGCCTCCTGGCCTGTTCGATCGTCTGTATCACCAGTTCTTTTTTCATGTTGGATGACATACTTTCCGCAAGTACCAGGTTGCTTGCTACGTCAAGGATCTGACAGGTGTAACCAAATCCTTCTTTGGTTCGTATGTAGCTTATGTCACTTGAGATGACACTGAAGGGTTCTGTTATCTCAATATCCCTCACCAGGTTGGGATAACCTTCACCCCGGGACTTTCTGCTGTCTGTAAGGCTCTTCTGACACTTCCTGCGGTGTATTGAGGACAATCCCATCTCTTGCATCATACCTTTTACCCGCTCATACGAAGCTGTGGATCCTTTCTTTCTTAATAGTCCGCAGACCCTTCCTACTCCGTATGTTCCACGACCTTCATCAAATATCTCCCTGATCTTTTCACGGTATTTATCTTCAGCTTTCTTCTTCGCTTCTTTTCCGCGAATGTAGGAATAGTAACCGGACATCGATATCTTCAGCATTCTGGCCCACTTCGCTACTGCGTATTCCGGGTGTGCTTCAATAAAACCGTATTTGACCGATGGCTTTATTTCTGATTCTTCGCAAAGTAGGCCGCTGCTTTTTTTAACATGTCTCGCTCCATCCGAAGTTCTGCCACTTCTATGCGCAAGGCACGGTATTCCTCTTCCAAAGTGGCGTATTGGGTCTTTTCTCCTTCCGGAGTGTACCGCTTTCTCCAGCGATACAGCATGCTCACTTCTATACCAAGATCATCTGCTGTCTGTCGAAATGTCCTGTTGCTCGCAAAACTTAATCGGACTGCGTTCTTCTTGAATTCCTCATCGTATTTCTGTCTCTTGTTTGGCATGATATCAGCTCCTCTCGAGCATATACTCTATCTTACCAAACTGTACGAAATTCTAGCACCGACCCATCTTCCCGCCGGCTATGCCGGCTCTTCTCGTCGATGAAGATCGCCACTTCTCGCGGTATCTTCAAGCCGCGCTTCACGCCTTAACCCACTGATTTGCAATTGATTCCCGACCGAATCCCAATGGATTCCCGCGCGTATCCAGTTTCCGCGCACCGTAAGCATACAAAAAAGGCAACCTACACTTTCGTGTAAGCTGCCTTTTTACTGTCTGGCTCCTCGACGAGGACTCGAACCTCGAACCTAGTGGTTAACAGCCACCCGCGCTGCCGATTGCGCCATCGAGGAATAGCTTGCCGAGAACAGAAAACTCGACGCAGAGTATTATAGCACCGATTTTCGTTTTGACAACCACCCCGGGCGATTTCGATAATTGCATAAGTAGGTGTGCCGGATCGGTTTCAGTTCATGCTGTAACGGGTTTTTAGGTGTGCGGAGACTTGCGGTATGTAAATTTTATGTGGGTTCCGGCACTTTTGGGATATACTTGGTATGTATGTGATCATGAATCAAGAATGGAGGGCTTTGTTTATGTCTTTGATACTTATAAAGAACGGGACAGTCGGGAAGGCAGACGGGGCTTTCCGTGGTGATGTGCTTATAGACGGCGAAAAGATCATTGAGGTCAAAGAGGTCATAGAGTGCGGTGACGCAGAGGTCGTTGACGCTGAGGGGTCTTATGTGGTCCCCGGCGGGGTGGACCCTCATACTCATGTGAGTCTGGCATCAAACGGAAGAAGCGTTTCGGACGGTTTTGAAGCAGCGACGAAGGCCGCGATCTGGGGAGGTACCACGACGATAGTCGAACATCCCGGCTTTGCGCCGGAAGGATCAGATCTTGCCTTTGCTGTTGATGACGCGGTGAATAAAGGAAGCGGTTCATCTTACACGGACTTTGGGGTGCATATTGTCTTTCAG
>JALOBM010000006.1 GCA_023228285.1 Candidatus Cloacimonadota bacterium
GCACTGCGAGCGTCCTTCGATTTCAGTCGCTGCACGCCATATCCTTGCTCTGACTTAATCTTGTCCATAAGAGTCTCCTTATTTCTGATAGCTTACTCCTATGGTCATATGATACAAACTTAAAATAGCTATGCACAGTAAAGTGTGGGTAGTTTCACAGTGTCTTCTCCCCCACCGTTTAAAATATGGGGATTCTATTATAGTCACCTTGAATTAGGGTGAAAAGCAAAATAGAAGCTGCCCAAAAGCAGCTTCTATTTTTTTATTGTGAGTATCTATTAGTACCCTGTGGTTTGTGCTACCAGATTGTTTAGTGAATTCAAGCGATTTTGAATATCCGTGATGCTCTCGGGTTCATTGGCCAGAGTTCTTGCGGTGTTCAGATAATCTACTGCTCTGCGGAAATGTGCATTGGCAGTTGATTTTGCTGCATCACGTTGTTTGGAGAGAGTAGTAGCCTGGCGTCCCACAGCATCAGCCGCACGCTTTTCCAGGTCAACAAAGCGGTTGTATTCTGCTGTTCCCTTGGCCTGACTTACAGTAGCAAGGATCACGTAGGGTTGATACAAGCTGGGATCCCGCTGAATAGTCTCCATCGCGTTTGTCTCTGCTTCTGCGTTTTTGCTTTGTGCAAGGTAAATGCTAGCCAGATTCAGATACGCCATTGCATTGTTAGGTTGAATTCTGATCAATTGATTCATGGTCTCCAACGCTTTGGTATTCATCTCGTTCTTGACAGCTGGATCGGTTGTATCTGTGGCTTGGTTACGATACAGACTTACAACATTCAAATAGGCTTGCACATTGTTGGGATTTGCTCTGATCAGGCTTTCATATCTTGCTATAGCTTCGTTCATGCGTCCGCTGCGCTGATAAGCTGCAGCCAGACGTCTGGAAATAAGATCGTTTTCGGGGAAGCTGTCATAGGCACTCTCCAGGTAAGGTATGGCATCTGCATATCTTGATTGATCAAAGAGCAGGAATGCTAAACGTGTTTTAACCTGAGCATTGCTTTCATCCAGGGCCAGGGCTTTTTCTAAAGCGGTTTCAGCTTTTGCTATTTCACCGCCTTCAGCATACAAGTTTCCGATGACGAGATACAACTCAGCATCATCATTCATATCCGCGATCTTTTCCATTATCGCGATGCGCTTCAGGTTCTCACCCGTCTTTTCATACATCTCATTCATAATCACGAGAGTCTGATAGTGTTCGGGATTGAGCTCCAATACTTTATTGAAGCTTTCTTCTGCCAGAGTGTATCTGTTGGTTTTATAATATGTGGCTCCTAAGTAGTAATGGGCATCAGCATTATCGGGATCCAAACCGATAGTGGTTTTCAATTGAGTTTCAGCCTCAGCGTAGTTGCCACCAGCATAATAGTTTGCAGCAACGTTATAGATTTTTTCAACTTCGTTTGAGATGAATTGATCCAGTTGTGTCATCAAGGATTCGTTCATCTGTTTCCAGCGTTCTTCTTTTACATTCGGTACGTTAAAAGTAACTTGCTTCAGTTCGTTTGTACGATCACTGTATAAACGCAAGGAAACAGAAAAGATGTCTGACCTCAATGAAGAGATATTTCCGAGGATAAGAACGTTTGCTGCAATAGCTTCGGCAACTTCAGCCAATTCTTCAAGATCCATATCGTCCACATCCGGGATACCGAAGACGGCAAATTCATCGGCAACATATTCCATATCCATCAGTTCATATTGGGGATAAGCGGAAAACACGTATTCTAAATCCCGAACGGTAAGAATTTTACGAATGTTTCTGCTTCTTGCATCCATGGTTTTTAACGGTAGCACTGCTACTTTCGTTACATAACCGGTATAGTTTTCAACATTTTGAGTAGGTTGAGGCATGCCAGTATTCACCGAACAAGCTGAAATCAGCATGAAGGCAACCATGGCAATCAGCAACAATCTGTTCATTAGATCCTCCAGGGTATGAATATTCATTTATCGACTTTCACAAAGATTTGGGATTGCACTATCTGTCAAGAAAAAGCTTTGATGCTTAGAATGGAACCTGTATGGATGTTTACGATTTCTCCCATATCTTTTCGGACGATCAAGGCTCCTTTCAGGTCAATTCCCAGTATTTGAGCTTCAAATGAAGTGCCCCCCGAATCAATTACTGCATCATGGTCTTTGCCAAAGAGATGCTCGTTACAATACGTAATGTATGTGATTTCATGAGCAAGAAGGCGTTCGCTCTTCTCTACTGCATTGATCAGATTGTAACAAAGCTCTACGTTCGATATCTCATCACCTAAAATGCTTTTCAGACTGATAGCACCAAATTTCCCTAACTCTGAGTCAATTTCGTTGTTTGTATTCAATCCCACCCCGATCGTATAACGTCCGGGATGGCTTTTACAGAGTAGACCGCCCAGTTTCTTTCCGTCGTAGATAAGATCATTTGTCCATTTAATCTGCAACTTGTCAGACAGAGGCGAAAACAGGCGACATAGCTCCTTGTGCACACAGTATCCGGCAAACAGTGCAAAAGAAGATACTACTCCACTAGACATCAGGTCAAAAGTGAACCACAATCCTCCGGGCGGAGATAGCCATATATGATTGTCTCTGCCTACTCCATCGTCTTGTGAGCCGGTGCGAACGGAAATCAGACCATTATGGTACTCCCGTAGTCTCTTATACTCCAGCATCGTGCTGTCCAGCACATCATAGTAAAAAAAGCTTCTCTCTTTCATCGCTCTATATACATGGCATCGCCATAACTAAAGAATCTGTAGCGCTCAGCAATTGCTACCTGATATGCTTTGCGGATAAAACTGTATCCGGCAAAAGCAGAAACCATCATCAATAGAGTGGATTCTGGTAAATGGAAGTTCGTAATCAGTGCATCCGGGACTTTAAATTCGTATCCGGGAAAGATGAAGATGTCTGTCCAACGATTGCCGCTTTGTAGCTTTCCAGCTTCCCAGAAGCTTTCCAAAGCTCGAACGGAGGTGGTGCCCACTGCAATAATTCTGCGCCCTTCTGCTTTAGCTTCATTTATCGTCTCAGCAGTATCGGCTGAGATTTGAACACATTCGCTGTGCATCTTGTGCTCGGTTATGATGTCGGTTTTAACTGGCCGAAAGGTGCCAATCCCAACATGAAGAGTAAGCTCAGCGAACTGTATTCCCTTGCTTTTGCACTTCTCAATTAATTCATGGCTAAAATGCAATCCTGCTGTTGGAGCAGCCACAGATCCTTGTAGCTGCGCATATACGGTCTGATATCGCGTTCTATCGCTTTGCTCATCGGGACGATCAATGTATGGAGGCAAGGGAATGTGTCCTATGCGTTCTATCTCTTGCCAAAACTCCCCGCTGTATTCAAGCTTTATGTCGTGTACTCCATCGATGTTTTCAGGATATACCCAACCTCTCATATTGCCTGAGAAGGTAATGTATTGCTCTTGTTTTATTCGTTTGGCTGGGTATAGAAGGCACTTCCATTTATCCGTCTCGGAAGAAGGATTTAGCAATAGTACTTCGATCTTTGTTCCATTGTCTTTATGCCCGAATATCCTTGCCGGAAACACCTTGCTGTTGTTCAGTACCAAAAGATCGCCTGGACGCAGTAAATCGGGCAAATCAGTAAATGTTCTGTGACTGATACCCTCATCTGTAGCATACAAATGCATCAAACGGGAGTGATCTCTTTTATCGGCGGGATACTGAGCGATCAACTCCATGGGGAGATCATAATGGTACGCTTGCTTATAATGCAAATCCGTGGTCATTTCAACTTCAGGGGTACCTTTTGTGCGCTATCCAAGGTTGCTGAAAAAGAACCGAAAGTAATCTTGCTTTCCAGCTTCACAGGGATTTTGTACTCATCATTAGTGACCCAAATAAAGATGTCTCCTGTCTGCTTGAACACTGCTTCTCCTTTCAGTTTTGGTTCAATAACCAGACATTCCACTTCACCAAATATACTCTTCACTTTCTCTTTGCGATGGACAACTACCTCAGTAGGCATAATGCGGCCGTCGGCAGTGATATTTACCATCAATCTTTGTCCAACCTTTAGGGGTTGATGACGTACCCAATAAAATGCACTCAGAATATCCTGTGAATCCATGGGTAAATCCATCTCAGTGTTGTCGAAGCGGCTGTTCTTGAAGTGCCACCTTTGATACGTTGTGCGTCCACGGGCGTGATTGTATATATGTACTCTGTGCTGGCGGTATTTCCCTTCTTGAAGATTCTTGGCGAATTTGTAGGGCAAAAGGGATTCTTTATCCCACCAGGACTCAACCCTGTCCCTTACTTTGAAGATCTTGTCGAAGAAGCTATGCGTTTTTGCGTTTGTAGAAAGGTACCACACTGGGTTACCCTGATACACGGATGTCTTGGCTTCCAAAGTAGCCTGACCCGCATTAATGATCCCGTAATTTATGTTGAAGGTAAGCTTCTCTCCATCCATAAACACATTCGCACCTAGATTCACAGCTATCAACAATGCCAGTATTACAATATATCGTTTCATTTACTACCTCCATTCATGATGATTTCCTCTCCACAAAGATTGGAAATCAAAGGGGATATGAGCATGTCTGCAACAGCTTTGATCTCTTGCTTTGTCACCAGTTTACCGGATGCTGTCCGCTCCAGATGCTTTTTAAAATATTCTTTCCTGAATTCCAGATAATCGGAGTTATAATCCTCTTCCATATTCGTTTCTACCGGTCCCGGAGCAAGGCAATTTATTAGAATGTTTCTACCAGCGTTCTCCAATGCGGCGCTTTTTGCCATATTGGCTATAGCAGCTTTGGCTGCAGCATAGGCAGAGCCATTCGCTAATCCGGTTCGGGTAACATCAGAAGTAAATAACACAATCCTACCGAAAGCTCTCGAGCGCATATCCGGCAGTATGGTTTTCAAAAGATTATACACTGGATACACGTTATCTTCCAGAACCCTGCGGAAAATCTGAGGATTTATGTCGCACATAGCTTGATGATCCTCACTACGAATCGCGGCACAATGAATGAGACAGTCTATGGATTTCAAGTGATTCAATAGCTTCTGCTCAAGAGCATCCAGATCCCTGAGATCTACCTGAATCTTGGGAGAGATAAGGTCATTAATGCGATCTGTGCGCTGGTGGTAAAGTAAGATTAGCTTATGTCCTTCCGCTTCATAAGCACGGGCAAGAAAGCTGCCTATCTGAGAATTTGCTCCACTGATGAGAATTGTATTCATAAGCTTATTACGCGATCGATTATTAGGTGAGCAAGATCAAATTTGTCGCCTTGAGCAGAGCACAAATTGTGTTTTCGGTCTATCATGAGTATATCGCTAGTAGCAGAACCGGCATGCTTCAGATGATTGGCTACCACCAGATCCAAGTTTTTCTTTTCCAGCTTTTTCTTTGCATTCTCTTCCAGGTTTTGAGTTTCTGCAGCAAATCCGATCAGAAGTTGATTATCCCGTTTCAAACTCCCCAGATCGGACAATATGTCTTTTGTCCTAACCAAGTTCAGTTGAAGATCAGAAGCTTTCTTAATCTTGTTTTCACGATATTCTGCTGGTTTGTAGTCTGATACTGCGGCACACTTGAATATCCAGTCACATTTGGGGGCTTCGAGCATTACTCTATTGTGCATTTCGTCCACCGATAGCGTGTGAAATGCATCACTAATGTAGTAGGGCTTGCTTTCACTGATCGAAGCATATACCAATATTACCTCTGCCCCCCTCAAATATAGCGCACGTGCCAAAGACAAGCCCATTCTCCCGCTGGAACGATTGCTGATCATACGCATGGGATCTATGGATTCAACTGTAGCGCCTACAGTAACCAAGGCTTTTACACTACAAAGGTCTTCTCCATACTCCAGATAGGTGCGAATCGCATACACTATCTCTTCATTGGGAGGATACTTCCCTTTTCCTGTGTAGGCGCAAGCCAACATACCAAATGCAGGATCCAATATATGGTGTCCGCGTAGTTTTAGCGCTTGTAAGTTCTCTCCTGTAACCTGGTTTTCATACATATTCACATTCATTGCTGGTACCCATAATACCTGTTTGCGATGGGCCAACAGTATTGAGTTGAGTAGATTATCCGCAAGACCATGAGCAGCTTTTGCGATTGTGTTTGCAGATGCTGGGGCTACCACTACCAAATCTGCCCAATCCGCAAGGGTGATATGCGGTATAGGATCACTTCCATCCCACAACGAAGTATATACGTCGTTATGCGTGATGGCAGAGAAATTTATGGGCGCAACGAATTTACATGCAGATTCAGTGAGCACTGTGCGTATCTCAAAGCCCATCTTTTGCAATCTACTGGCTAGGTCAATAGCCTTGTAAGCAGCGATTCCGCCGCTCACGCATAGCAGGATTTTGGCATTCTTCATCATAACTTTACCGAGAGCTTCAAAAGGGGGACATTGTGCAGGATATCTATGCTAAATTGAGCATCTCGCTTCTGTTTGCTGTGTCTTAAAGCATCTATACCGCTCCACAAGTGGTTCAAAATGGTAACTCCTAATGCCAGTTGAGCATAAGATTCGAAGTCCAGGGCATCATTACGCATACCGTTGAAAGAAGACTTATGCTGTTCACTATCCCAATTCCAGTAATTATCCTCGCCATAAGCGTGATCATCTATGTACTGCTGCTGGCTGATGGGATCACCGGGATACAGACTCAAGGCTTCCTCCCTGACAGATGCATTATATCCCATGGCGTCGAATCCACTGCTATTATATTTACCCAAATTTTTGTAAAAGCTGCTATCGTAATGCCCTGGGTTGATATGGGCAAACTTCAGTGCATAGGTATAGGATTCATCCCTCAAGAGTTTTGCTTCACTGTTACAATAGAGTTGAGTCCCAATAAAAACGGCTTCAGTAGCCATTTGTGCATATCCGATATTTCTGCCGTTCTTGACTTGAGATAAGCCTGGAATTGCTAATGAGAGCAAAAAGTCCTTATTCTGTGCCCACAATCCACTCAAGGAAACAAGGCAAAGAGAAAACACCAATAGTCTTTTATGAGCACACATTAGAACCTCAATTCACAATTGAGCATCATGCCATCCAATCCGGAAGGCTGGGCGTATAGATGCATATTTCGATTCAAGATAGCTGTATCGACTACGCTAATAGCACGGTTTAGGAGCAACAATCCTATGGAAAGAGTGTGATTCATCTTTGTTTTTTGGTGTTTCTTACGCATATCCCTGTACTTTTCCCAATGAGCATCGGATTGCCATGTCCATTGTTCATCTTCGCCAAAGCTCTCGCTTTGCATATATTCTGCATATCCAGCTGGATCATAGTTCGAGATCAAGTAGTAGTTGCGCGCTATCATTTCCAAGTAATTATTATATTCCTCGCTGCTTTCGTACTCCTGAATGGACTGATAATGACCGTTTGGCATATCCAGAGGTACTCCGGCATATTCGTGAGCATATTGCTTATACTGATCCCTCTGCAAGTCGATATCGTAATCCGTCTTAAAGTAGGAGTATGCAGAGAGGATATCGGCTGCGATCATCACTATACCCCGGTTGGTCTTCCCCATTGCCAGCTCACCACTTCCGGGAAGAATTACGCTCATACCAATATATGCCAAGTGCGACTGAGCTGCCAAAGCTCCGCATAGCATCAGGATAGTGACCAGCAAAATGATATGTTTCATCAGAACGTCCAGTTTAGGTTTATCATGGGAGTAATATGCTGGTTTCTAATCCCGGTATAATACTTCATGCGAAATCCGCTGTCGGTGATGGCGTTGCGGTTGTAACTCTTTGTGACCCGGATAGCGTCCAAGCCTGCTACGATGTGGTTCAAGGCCAGACCAAAGGTAAAGATCTGAGCTTTGCCAAATTCACTTTTGGCATCGTTTCGCATATCTATATAGGTCTTGCGCATGGGGCTGGAGCGGTGATCTGCTTTATCCACTTGCTCGTCGGTGGAAAATCCATGGTCAGGATCATTGTATAGAGGGTAGTTACCTGTCCATATCCAACCCGAATCATTAGCTTCTCCACCTTCAGGATACCAATTCGGATACATAAATTCACCTTGCTCATTTGCAGCAAAAGTATAATACCAATCCGCCCAGCCAAATACGTAGTGAGAATACTTGCCGATGTCCTCATAGAAATGCTGGGAATTGTTGTCGTCCAAGCGGAAGAATAAATCCTCGTATATATCAGCAGTGTTAAAATTGATCAGGTGGCTTTCCACTGATGCTTGTCGCTCCCTGTCATAACGAGTCGTCGTAATTTCTGTTCCATTGTGAAGAGTATATGTGATCTCCTCTCCATTTGCATATCGCTCATAATCTTTTGTCTTGTCGTTGCCACTGTTCTCAAAATAGAGATAACCAGCTATCATCCCAATCTCTACAACCGGAAATATGTATGTGGTTATAGCGCTGCGATCCGCATAAAACTGTCCCGCACCTGGAACCAGCATAGACATCACCATGGCCAGGCGAGCATCTTTTTTATCGTAATTTACCTTGATGAAATCAGCTTCCAGCTTTTCTTCTTCAGGTTCTGTTTCATCCCACAACCAATCTTCAGCACTTTGAGCAAAAAGGCTTACCGCGAGAGTAAGTATGAATAGACAGAGGATAGTATTGCGCATTTGCTTCCTCCTTATTTTTCAACGGCGAATTTGAAGGTTTTATCCTTGACGCCGCTTTTTACGTGAACTACATACACACCAGAACTTAAGTCTTTGGAATCCAGTTCCAGATCAAATCTTTCATCGTTTTTGTGGGTCGAATACACCATGCTTCCGCTAATATCGTAGATATGCAGTTTTGTATCCGCAGAAGCATTCTCCACTCTCAATCTATAAATGCCGCTCTTCACGGGATTGGGAAACACATAAGCATGTAGAGGAGCATTATCCGGTGCTGCTGTTCCTGTAATGCTACCATACACTACTCCGGAACCGGAATTCAAGTATCCATTCCAAAGAATCGGATTGGTATCGGAAGCTATACTATGGATATAGTTTCTGCTGTTTTGGCCATCTACAACTGAATAATACCATAGCAATCTATGATTGTCCTCATCATAATACATGAAGTCTGACCATGCAGAGGATTCATTCATGGCGTTATGTGGCATTAGCAATGAATACTGATAACGCGGTTCTGCTTCTTCATTAACGGCGATATAGCCCTGCTGAGCCACAGGGAATAGTAGCAAAGTCTCATCTCCTAAGCGCAGTGCTTTCGCATCTGCCTTGGCCTCTATATGTATTTTATCGAGATAACGAGGGAAACCTGCATGCAGATAACCGTTTTGAGATAGCATATAAGCATTATTGCCCAGTCCGAAGAAAATTCTCAGCTCTGTGTCCTCAAGTGCGATCAGTGCCGGTTGAGAAGGCAAATAGGAGCCGGTATTGCTGAAGATGCGAACAATGATACCCTCATCTTGTTTATCATTGTACGCAGCATAACGGTAGATGTTTCCATTATTTGCTGTAACAAAGATAATCGCTTCTTCTGCATCCATACAGATTACCGGCTCATAATCACCAATTTCTTCCGGAATCATAATAGTTCTTTCTATTTCCAGACTTTCTTTCGATAATTGCATAAGCCGGGACTTCTGTGTTGCCAGGATGCAATCCGAATAAGCAGTCAAGTTTTTGATGCCTTCCATGGGGACAAAACATTCTATAGCGCCATCTTTTATTTTGTATAGGATATCCGAATCGTATACATACACAGCGTCTTCATAAACCAAAGGCCGGGATACACTATCCGGAAATGTGATTGTAGTGGTATTGCACACACCTGTGCTGATATCGATCAGATACAATAGATTGCCTGAAACTCCAACTAAGTCCATGTATTGATCATTGTTGAAGTTCATGTTTATCAGTGGATAATCGAAGAAACCAGCATTGGTAGGTTCATTCTCAAGCATGGGCGACCAATCCCCGTATTCATCAGAATAAAGGTTGATGTAGTTATAACCGCTAAACGGGAGCAGAGTGTTGCCAAACGATGTATTGATCACTTGCCCTGCAAAGGAAGAACCATTAACATTGAGGTTCACGGATTCTTCGAACATCCCTGCTTTTAAAACAAAGTTCATTATTGGAGCCGGATCGCTGATCTCGTCCAGATAAAACATAGTGCCCAAACCTTTCTCATCCAACATTGCCGGTTTGCTTTGCGAACTCAGGCGCGGACGCCACTCTTCCGGACTCCACTGCATAAACTGGCCAATATTGTTCAGAAAAGGTTTGTGAGCATGGAAATACTCGTAGGCTGTGCCTGTCCAATATTGAGAGTAATACTCGCCCAGATCTCTGATACCGTCTGCTTCCAATACCATCACACCGGGACGTGAAAAACTTGTGTTCACATAGTTCGTATCGAAGTTAGATGCAAAAGACCCATCCTCATATACTGTTCCTTCCTGATACAATACCTTTTCGTTCACACGCCAGGCCAGAATGCCGCCGCCATGTACATTGTCCTGAGCATCTATAAAGGAAGGCAAAAGATAATCATACTCGTAGGTAGGACTATTGTTATTGTCATCATAAGCTGTGGGATACAGAATCACTCTTTTCCTGGTTGGATCTGCTTGATACTCCAAAGTGCCATACACAGCTGTCCCACCATCTCCGTCGGGATCAAGATTGCGGTTTTCGATCAAGTAGTATTCATCCGGATTGATCTGAAACCGGATAATACTGGGACCCATATCCCCACTTTGTTTCAAGCTGCTGGCAGCCAGATCCAATCTGGAAAAAAGCTTCAGATCAGTTACTTCTTTGAACAAACCCCTGTTCTCAAAATCCTCTTCAAACAGCAATAGGCGGCTAAATGCTCCGGGAAGTACTGGCATAGCCCCTTCCAGATAGACAAAATCGCCATTATTTAACTGATCCACTAGAACACCAGAGCCACCGCTGTCCATGATGTCAAATGCACCAACCATGGGACTGAAGTTTCTTACATTATACAGATCCACCAAGCCCAGAGAATGGCCAAACTCATGGAACAATACCGAATTCAAAGCTCCATAACCGCTGTGGATCACTTGCCCGTCTATCTCTTCCGTTTGGAAATCCTGAGAGATCGTGGCTGGAACGTTACAAGCGTGGAATATCTCGTGGTTTCCGTCATCTACCTCTACTTGTTTGCCATCTCCCACTTTTATGAAGAATGATGGGATATCCAGAGGGCTATCACCAGCTATATCATGCTGCCAATCCGAACCTGCGTGAATTATCATATAGTGTGCATATGCAGCAAAATCGATCTCAGGATCATCCCTGTCTGCAGTTTCAAAGGCTTCCTTAAAATACTCTTCCATCTTCTCCACAAACTCGCTTGATTCTGCATCGGGAGGATTGTAGTAGCCCATGTTCTGCGATAGCGTATAAGCTGGTTTGTCCTTTGGCCACACATCATATTCCAATTCGTAGCTTCCTGCGGATGCAGCCAAATAGTAGTAGCGCATTGCTTCCAGATTGGCCTCGAAATACTGGCGGTCATGAGGTGGAGCACCAACAGAATATATGTAATCTGGATCCGCTTCCAACATGAATTTCCCATTCCCTGTACTTCTAGTATCGGAATCCTCTTGAAAATCCACCAGGATTACCAGCAACTTCTGATATTCTCCCCCGGATTTACGTGAGACTATATCGTTTTTTGTCTGCAAAAGCTTTTCAGTAAAAGGGTGTCTTTTTTGCCGCACAGAATGGGCAGCTGGTTTCAAAACCATCTTATGCGCAAAGATTGGAGCTGCAAAGCATATAAGGATCAGAATCGATAAACTGCGATACGGCATTGGGGACAAATTTGATTTTTTCATTTTTCCTTTTACCATAAGTTTATGTACAAGATAAGAGTAGAAGCAGACCATATATATATAATCTGCTTCTGAATCTCGTGAAAGAGTTAGTATTCAACTCCCAGGGAAAAGACTTTATTGAAGTCTACCAATTCTCCACCGGGAACCATTGAAAAATCTGCATTCAACTTGTAGCGATTATCAAAGGAGTATTGAAGACCTACACCAAAGCTGGGACCAGTGATCTTTCCCGCTCCATCGTTGAAGTATCCGCCACGTAGAGAGATTAGATCCAGATACACATATTCTGCACCTGCTCCATAGATAGTCTCATCCATATACTCCCATCCGCTTATAAAGCGCTCAATCAATGGATCGGAATTTGCCAGGATCTTGCTTGCTTCACCGGAAACAGTAAGCTTTCCCATAGGATTATCCAGAACTTTGTATGCTGCGCCTAATCGCATGGTAAGGGGTTGAGGATCAGCTTGGTCGCGGTCCACGAAAGTTACGTCGGGACCAAAGTTTTGAATAACCAGAGCAAGGTCCAGACCTTTCACATTAGCAAGGTCTTTGTATTTTGCACCCACGTCGAAACCAAAGCTAAAAGCCTTGCCTTCTGTTTCAGTATGACCCGTTCCCGGCGCCAGATAGCTATAGATCAGCTTGAAATTGGCTCCCACGCCCAGTTTTGCAGGGATTGCTTCATATGCATAACCGACTGCTCCGGCAATATCCAATGTGTGGAAGGTACCTTCGAAGTTGCCGTCAATACTCGTCTGTTCCTGAGTTCCGGCATCCAGTAGCACTATGTGTGCATTGATATTTCCAATGCTCTCGAAATATTGGTTCCAGCCCAAGTACTCATAATAGATATCGTTTATTCCGGAACCTTGAAGCCACGGAACATGGTTCAAAGCAATTTGTCCCTTTCGGTTGAAAGCGGTGGCACCCGGATTCCACCACATGGCGAATGCATCATCAGCAACAGCAGAATAGGCTCGGCCCATGCCATTGGCACGACCGCCGGGTTCGAAGGATAAGAAGAGCAATGCTGCTTGAGAAACAGCTGCCAAAGGTGCAGCAGCCAGCAACAGCAAGCAAAGGGTCAGAGTGATATGTCTGGTAGACATCTATACCTCCATATGTTTCAGGCTAAATTTAAGTTTCAACAGGGCACTGAATATCCCTGTGTATCTAAAGGCAAACATCGTATACAAAGCTGTCGGTATATAAAATAGTGTTGTAATACAAATTGCCATTAAAATCATAGAATACTGCCGGATAGCAAAATTGCCGTTACGCTCCTTGCAAATTATGGTGCCGAAGGCCGGAATCGAACCGGCATGGGCAAAAAGCCCGGTGGATTTTGAGTCCACTGCGTCTACCAATTTCACCACTTCGGCACGCGTATGTTTCAAAACTTCCAAATCCCGTTCTTTGTCAAGGGAAAAATGCTCATCTAGACTCTTCAGCTATCAGTTCAGCGAATTTCTGGGCAGCGCCGTCCAGCGCTTCACGAGGACTATTTTGATTGCGCATTGCTTTTTCCAGATAGCCCTTTAGCTCTGGTCTGGCTTTGAACCAAGCCGCTGTTTGCGGTTCATATACTGCTGTTTCCAGCTGTTCGTAGATGCCTTTGTACTGAGGATTCTTTTGCAGGAAGTTCACAATTATTTCACTTTTCATTGCGCTTCTGCGAACTGGCATATAACTGGTTGCTACACTCCACCTGGCAGTTTGCTCGGTGTCTGTAAACCATTTGATAAACTCCCATGCTGCTCGTTCCCGCTTTCTGTCTCCAGATTTGAAGATCACGATATTGGCTCCGGACACTGCACTTTGAGTAGTAACATCGGTGGGAAGCGAAGCATAACCAATATTGAAGTTTATCGGTTGTTGACGCATATGTGTGATAGACACGCTTGATCCCTCATACATAGCCACCACACCTGCCAGAAAGTCGTTTTGCCCTTCATACTCACGCACCAGATACACGCTCTTATCTTTGAACATCATATCTGTAATAAAGGTTAGAGCTTTAATACCTTGTGCACTATTCAGAGTGGGATTTCCCTCTTCGTCAATCAAGGCTCCACCGGCTTGATACAAGAGATTGATAAATTGCCATTCATTTACGTTGAAGTTTGTGCCATATTTATCGATGTCTCCATCATTATCAATGTCCCTGGTAAGCAACAGGGCATATTTTCTGAATTCATCCCAGGTTTTGGGAAAATAATCCGGATCCAGACCGGCTCTATAAAACTCGTCTTTATTATAAAAATAGGCTCTTACACTTTTATTGAAAGGGAAAGAATACAGGGTATCGTTAAATGTATTGGAGTCTCTAAATACTGGATACACGTCGTTGAGGTCGTCCTCATCAAAATCGTCATCTTCGGCAATCAATTCATCCAAAGATGCCAAAACACCGGATTCGATATATTTTGAGGCCCAGCTTTCGAACACCTGAGCTATATCAGGTTGTTTCTTTGCCTGAATAGATGCCATCAATTTCTGGGATAATGCCGTATAGCTGCTGATGGGATTCGCCACCACTTCGATATCCTCGTGTTCACGGTTAAATTCCATAATCATTTCGTTTAGAGTATCACCCAATGGACCGCTAAGACCGTGCCAAAAAGTTACCCTTGTTTTACCGGATGTAAGCGTTTTTCCACAAGCGCCCAAAAGTAGGCTGATTAAGATCACTAAGATCAGTAATCGACGCATATAGTCTCCCAATAATTGTAGTGCAGATATGACTTTCACACAGCACTTTACAGTGTAAGAGCAATTATTACAGCTCTTCAAAAGCAGTCAATCTTTTTTATGAACTGGGCAAAATGACCTTGCAACCAATGATAACATAATTGTATGGAGAGCATTTTTCTATCATCCGATTGTAGAGGCTATGGGTATCAGAAAGACCTTTACCATTCCCATCTTGAGTAGATCCAGACCGGACTCTGTAAGCTCTGCCAAAGCAAAATCCACCTCATCCTTCTCGGCTATGCCCAGGATCACACTGCCATATCCTTGTCTGATATCCGGAGAATCTTTGAATGAGGCAAATAATGGAATGTCGTAAAGCATTTTTTGCCCCAGAGTCTCTCCGGAAAGTACGATGGTGTCCTCAATTCCTGCTTCCGATAATGCCAATATCATGTCGTCCAGATATTTGTCGTTATAGAGATGTAAGATCATGTACATAAAGTTCTCCTGTGTTAATCCTTCACCCTTAATTCTCCAGCTTTGTTCAAGCCATACTTCACCAATACCGGACCTAAAAGCATGATCAAAAACGTGGACGCTGTCATCACGCTAATCACTTGGGTGGCTTCAGCCTTCAATCCCAAATTATTCAGAATACCGGCTGCTCCTAAGCTGAGACCTATGGCTACTCCTGCTTGCGATAGCAGAGTATAGCCCAGATACTTGCGGATTTTGCTTTCGCTTTTCGCCAGCTTCGCTCCCCAGAAAGCACCGGCAAACTTTCCGATGCTGCGAAACACAATGTATGCCACAATCAGCAATGCATAGGAAGCAATGATCTTAAAATCAAGACGTGATCCCAGCAACACAAAGAACATTAGGTATACCGGAGGTGACCACTGGGTAAGTGAATGAGCAAATTTCTGGGTGATAATGCCATTTTGATTTGTCATTACTATTGCAGCGCTCATAGTTAATAAAATCGGCGAAAGACCCAAATATTCCGCAAGAGAACACATGATAAACAGCGAGCCCAGAGAGTAGATGAGAAACAGCGACTGTTCGTGAATGTATCTACCCAAAAGTACCAATAAGTATCCTGTTGCCGCCCCGAGACCTATCTCAACTACGATATCGAAGGATGCACCCAGAAGAGCATGTGATATGCTTAGATTCTTCGCTCCCAAAAGTATTCCCGCCAAGGGAATTCCCAATGAATATATCACCAAAGCATATATATCGTCCAGACCCATCACGGCAAAAAGAGTGGAAGTAAGCTCTCCCCTGGCATGATACTGCCTGATTACGTCGATAGTTCCTGCAGGAGCAGTAGCGCTGGCCAATGCTCCATAGATGATGCCCATGGGAATGCTCTTCAAGACTATTGCGGTAGCGATAGCTGTAACCACAAAGGCTAGGCTAGCCTCCATCAGAACAATAATGATTATCTTCTTCCCCATTCTCCGTAGTTCTTTAAAGCGCAATTCAGTACCGATATTAAAGCCTATTAAAGCCAGTGTGATGAGGTTAATGAAACCCATAGCATCGATCTGAGCAGAACTCACGTAGGCGATAATTGCCGGACCAAAGATGGCTCCAGTGATGATGTAGCCTATTATGATGGGAACTTTAATATAATTCGCAGCTCTTCCGGTAAGTAAGGAGAACAGCATGCAAATGCCCATAAATGAAAGAATATGGACATCTTGCATTACTTGCTTTCCACCATTATCCTGTACAATTCATCCGCATCGTTGCTTTGTTTCAATCTTTCCAGCAGTTGCTCGTTTCTCATGCGTAACATCAATCTTGATAGAAGTTTGATGTATTCCTTATCTTGATGCTCGTTTGCCACGATCATAAAGACAAGATATACTGGTTTTTGATCTACCGAATCGAAATCCATGCCCTCTTCTATCTTAGCAAAAGCAATCACAAAATCCTCCACGCCTGCGCATCGTGCATGAGGGATGGCAACGTGATTTCCGATGCCAGTACTCATCACTTTTTCTCTGGCAAAGATGGCTTTTCTTACTTCCACAGGATCATTTACCAAGGGATCCTGGACTACCAGATCTACAAGCATTTCCAGAACATCTTGCTTTTTCCCGGTCTGAATACATAAAACACGTTTGCGACTGAGAAATGAACATATCTCAAGGCTCTCTTCCATTTTCTCCTCATCAATTATTGAATTTGCTTACCAAAGTATATCATTGCTGGATTTGTCAAGACAGAATCCGGAGGTATTATCTTCACGATATAGTTTAAGCACATTAAATTGAATGTTTCCGGCTAAAAGATTGTCTGTATAATTGCACTAGCCCTATTGAATATCCCGACATGAACCAGATATAGTCCCGTAATAAAGCAGTGATCACTCGATGATAACCCGATTATATCCCGATGGATACTCGCCAGTATATTGGGGATAATAAATGTAAAAGTGATGGAGAGATATGCTTTGGATGAAGGGAAAGAATATATTATTTTCGCGAGAAATGGAAAATGTCACCATCGTAGCCGATTGAGAACATTGTATTCAATACATTTCTTTTGTTTAAAGCTACAAAAAAGCGCATCGGAAGGCGATATGGACGTATTCCAAGCCCGGCATAATAACAGGATTGATCGCTAAACACATCGGCTACAAACTCTCCATCGCTATAGCTCAAGCCCTGCAATCCTGCCTTCAGGAACACATCTTTCCAAGGCTCAGACACAAAACCCAGTTGCATTATCCGAAAATGAGGAGCACTGATCTCGTAACGTGAATAACCCTTGAATTCATCTATTCCTCCGAGGGTAAAGAAGTCAAAGCGCTGAGAAGCTTGAGAATCGAAATAGGTACCGACACTCAAACCGACATCCGCGGACAGGTTGTGGGTAATAGGGATGTATGCTTCTGCCTTTCCTCGAAAACTACTATACAGATAATCCGAAAGTTCTTCTTCGCGGGCAAAGTTGAACTTGCCTTTCATCATTACTCCTTGCATGGGGAACAAATAATCATCCAGGCTTTCATAGTACGCTTTGACTCCAAATCCTGCTACAGAATAATATCTGGATGGCATATCCGTTTCGGATATCCCCCGATACAAGCTGGTATTGCTGTAGTACAGGAATCCTTCTCCGATGATATTGTGAATGCTAAAGATGCCCAAACCAGCCGTAGCGCCCCATTCCAGGGATTTTGAGCTGTTTACCTGATAATGATCTTCATTATAGGCATACAGGGTTTTTTCGTTGATATAGGAAAACAGCCGATAGTATATCCCCCATAGATCCCCGAAGTTCTTTACATAGTCAATATTGAGTTCGTTTTTCCCGCCTAAAACTGCTTGTGCTAAAAGCCTGCTATTCTTCAACAGTTTGTTATTAATATTCAGTACCACACCTGCAGTCAGTTTTTCTTCATTGTTATATGCTGTGTTCAAGGTCAAAGACTTGGCTTGTTTCTCATTTACAATTATCCTCAGGATGTAGCCGCCCTTATCGTCCGGGATCAATTCTGGATACAGGACATTAAAGTACTGGGAATTTAAAGCTCTACGAGCTGCTGTTGATATCTCCTCAGCGTTGTATCTTCCAGGGATTTTGATTCCCAGATACTCTCGAATTTTTGCCAGGCTGATACGCTCATTACCGCTTCCTTCCAGCTTGTTAACTTGGAAAATTGGCTCTTCATGCTGATTATAGCGTGGAATGGACCTGGGTTCAATGTTATTACTCTGAATGAACAAGCGAATCTGATCGATATTCTTGCGAGCATAGTCCTCACCAATCGCAATGATTTGATCTACATGTTTGAAATCCTGGGAAGAGTAAGGACTAAGCTCCGGTTCCAGCAGCAAATCGCATTGATCCAGATTCTTTTGCAGATTTCTACTGATGCCAATATTGATGGTCTGATCCAGGATATCGATGATGCTTTCCAGGTTCTCTTCTTCCCGCAAGGAGGAATTAACCTTGATAGCTAACACGAGACCAGCACCCATTTGCTTCACCTCGGCTATGGGCAGGTTCTGAGATATTCCGCCATCTATGTACAAGCTTTCTCCTACTTTGAACGGCAGGATCAAACTTGGTACGGATAAACTGGCGCGTACTGCCTGCCATAAGGAACCGTTTACAAACTCTTTACCTGTGCCTTTTTGTAGATCTGTGGCAATACAACTGAAAGGGATATCAAGCTTATTGAAGTCTCTGATCCCGGATGCAGGAGCATATAGTTCAAACAGTTCCAGGTTCAAATTGTTTGCTTTATACAAACTTGTAGGCAGTTTTGGATTCCATTTCTCGTCCAGCTCCAGTATGGTGTTTCCATAGGGCGCCCAGCGTTTTTGCCCAACATAAAGGTCTCGCCGGGGAACATTGTCTTGCAACAAACGATACCAATCGATATTGATAGCTAGACTTTCGATTTGGCTGGCATTATAACCCATTGCATAAAAAGCACCAATTACTGCCCCGATGCTGGTTCCGGAGATGTAATCCGGTTTCAGACCCTCTTCTTCCAAAACCTTCAAAACTCCGATGTGAGCAAAGCCACGGGCTCCACCACCAGAAAGGGCATAACCGATCCCGGTGGCGAAGACCGTGTTGCAGAAAGTGCAAATTATGAAGATTAGTAGCTTTCGCTTCATGTCATAAGTAGCTATAATCCGCTTTGAGTATTCTCGGTAGCGACATCCTCCACAACCGGATCAGTTTGAGTATTCTCTACATCTTCGAATACATATACCAGTTGTCCAAATATTGCATTGGACTCAATATGGATCGGAGTTGCTTTCTCATTTCCTCTTCGGTATCTACCTCCACCAAATCCATAATGACTTTTCTCCGGCATCACCGTGGATCCAAACACGCTGGTAGGCTCAATATCATAATTGAGATGCGCCGGTAGTATTACAGTGGCAGAGCCAAAAACAACCGTGATTTCCAATGGCGGAGTGTTCTCTGTGATGTCTCGCAGATCGATGGTTCCAGAAGAGAAAATAATGTTGTATTCTCCACTGCGATTGCTATGATAATAGCTTCCCTTGGTAGGACCAGGCTTATGATATGTCTTACTGGATGTACCAATAAGTAGTTTCAAGCCAAACATGATAATTATTACAGCTATAAAGATCTTTGCCAGTGGCATATTGATATTGAAGGTCTTCAAGATCAATGAGGCTCCCCACAGTATCAGGAGAATCCCCCAAAAGATGTTTCCAAAGAAGAAATTCATTCTCATTTCCTCCTCCACTTTTCTCTAGATTTTTAACCCATTTTCGTATGCTTCTCTCATCGATAAAACACACATTTTAATATCATCGTTTATGATAAACGCTTCGCTGGATGTTACTTCGCCCAAGCTCATACAGTGAATTCCATGCTTTTGGGATATACGATGTAGATCGTGTTCATATTTATCATCCAAAGATACGATAATGTTCGCTCCAGATTCTCCAAAGTATGCGGTAATAGGAGATTGGGACAAAGTAAATGAAGCTTTTATGCCAAAAGATTTTTCGGGATGAAAGCAGCTTTCTGCTAGGGCTATGGCCAATCCGCCGTCACTAAGGTCATGAGCGCTGTGGAGCATCTCAAGATCAATGAGTTCCAAAACACATTCCTGAAGGCGTTTCTCCTCATTGAGATCAATCGGTGCGATCCTTCCGCAAACCTTGTTATGCACTACTTTCAGATATTCACTTCCCGCCAGTCTCTTTTCTACATTACCCAAGAGGAATATCTTGTCTCCGGCTTGCTTAAAATGTTGGGTTATAGCTTTTTTGAAATCTTTCATCAAACCCAGCATGCCAATCACAGGCGTAGGATAAATGGCAGCATTGGGATTTTCGTTGTAAAAGCTCACATTCCCGCCGGTAACAGGTGTATCGAAGGCCACGCAGGCATCTTTCATACCACGAATACATTCACTGAAGCTATAATACACTTCTGGTTTGTAGGGATTCCCGAAATTCAAACAGTTCGTAATAGCAATAGGTTTCGCTCCACTGCAAGCTACATTTCTGGCCGATTCTGCGACCGCTGCCTTGGTGCCTTCATAAGGATTCAAATAGCAATATCTTCCATTACAATCCGTAGCAGCGGCGATGGCTTTGTCAGTATCCCTGATGCGGATAACCGCAGCATCGCTTCCCGGTTCCACACTGGTTCCGATTCCCACCATGTGATCATATTGCCTGAAGATATTGTGTTTGGAAGCTATATTGGGACTGCTCAGCAAATCCATCAACACCTGGGTTGGCGATATGGGGCATTCCAGATTCTCAGTATCTTGATTTTGAACATCATCCAGATATTCCGGACGTTTCGTTTCGCGTTTGTAAACCGGAGCTTTCCCACCCAATATAAGGTATTCAGCAGGAATTTCCGCTTCGATCATGTCCCCAGATTTAACGCGCAGAATCTTGTCCTCGGTAATGCTTCCGATCTGAACTGCATCAAGATCCCACTTGCCAAATATCTCCAATACCCGGTCAATGTTCTGAGGTTCCACAATCACCAGCATGCGTTCCTGGGATTCAGAAAGCATTATCTCGTATGTGCTCATGCCGCTCTCCCGCTGAGGAACTTTGTTTACATCGATCTCAATTCCTACTCCGCCTTTACCGGACATTTCGCTGCTGGAACAAGTGAGTCCAGCAGCGCCCATGTCTTGAATACCTACCACCAGTCCTGCTTTGATAATCTCCAAAGTGGCTTCAAGAAGTAGTTTTTCATAGAAAGGATCGCCCACCTGTACCGCAGTTCTCTTTTCTTCTGATTCTTCGGATAGCTCTATGGAGGCAAACGTGGCGCCGTGAATGCCGTCTCTGCCGGTTTTTGCCCCTACTATTATCACAGCATTTCCGGGTCCAGTAGCGGCAGATTTGGCCAGATCTTTGTGTTCTAATAGCCCTATTGCCATGGCATTCACCAAGGGATTTCCTTCGTAAGATTCTTCAAAATAGACCTCTCCGCCAACCGTTGGAACTCCAAAGCAATTACCATAATCAGCTATCCCGTGCACTACTTCTACAAGCAGATGTTTCACATTGGGATTGTCGGGATTGCCAAAACGCAGGGAGTTTAAAGCCGCAATGGGTCTGGCGCCCATGGTGAAAATGTCTCTCAGGATGCCGCCTACTCCTGTGGCAGCACCATGATAAGGCTCCAAAGCCGAAGGATGGTTGTGGCTCTCGATTTTGAAGCTAATGGCGAGACCGTCTCCAATATCTACTACTCCGGCATTTTCCTCACCGGCTTTGGCAAGCATCATGCTGCCTTCTTTGGGTAAGGTTTTAAGCTGTAATATGGAGTTCTTGTAGCTGGCATGTTCACTCCACATCACGCTGAAGATGCCCAATTCTACGATGTTTGGTTCTCTGCCCAGAATCTCTTTTATATAAAGGTATTCTTCCGGGGATATGCCGTGCTCGGCGATTATCTGATCGGTAATCTGGATCATTGTTTATCCTTGTTTAGTATAATATCATTGTTTTTGATACGTTGCACTAGTATCTTCAGACGTTCCTCAATAGTCTGGTAGGTTTTGCGGTAGAAATCGATCTCACTGCCATAAGGATCAGTGATATCTCCTTCGAAACCGGTTATCTCATTTAACGTAAGAACTTTATGTGCGGCTTCGGGATGTGCTTGACGAATGAGATCCCGTTGCCGTTCTTCCATGGTCAGGATTATCCAGGAAGCAGCCACCATCTGAGGGCTGATCATTTTTGATACATGCTCTTGAGCTTCCAGAATACCCTGCTCTATAAGTAACTGCATTGAAGACATCGAAATCATGTGCCCGCCCTCCAAGAGCCCACAACTGTCCGTAGTCAAACGCATCCCATGTTCTTTTATCATGCGGGCAAAGAGCTTTTCCGCTATGGGGCTTCTACAGATATTGGCGGTACACACAAACATAACCAGGGGCATACTGAATGAATTCTTAACCTCGTAGAAAGGCACCGAACCCTCGCGAAGGCATTTTATATCCTCTTTCCCGATTTCATTACTTCCGATGTATTCAACCAAAGTGGACTCAGCAGGATTATCCTGAATGGCCTTGGGGTGTGGAATTAGAGCAAAATCGAACCAGGAACCGAATACTGTCTCCAATCGCTGTAAATCGTTTTCTGCCGGGAGATTGGATAAGTTCACACTCGTAGATACCATCGGTTCACCGAGTAAGTCGATAAAATACCGTAATAAAGGGGCTGTAGGAACTCTGAAAGCTACTTTATTATCCACAGCGATATGATCGAAACGTGAATCCTTCATTTCAAAAGAGATACTGAGGTTACCGGGATAATATTGCTGCATTAAAGAAAATAAGCGTTTGGGAACTGGGATATTCTGATGTGAAAACCAGGATATATCTGGGATCAGGGCGATCATACCAGCTTTACTGCGTTGCTTCAAGCGGTTAATCCGCTCAATGGTGGAATGTGCAGATAAGCGAGCTCCAATTCCCCACATGCTGCCAGTGTAATGCAAGATGCTTGATTCCGGAAGAGGATCCTTTATCAATAGCTTTTGTAGCTTTTTTCCCGAGGGATTTTTGACTTTATACATCTGCTTATCCTTTCTACTGGCAGTAAAATATCAGTTTTGGCACAGAGGATGTTTACCTGTTATTGAAAGTATGGGATCGGATTTACCGCCACACCTTTCTTGCGTAGTTCAAAATGTAATGAGGCTTGGCTGGCAGAACCTGTCATCCCACTGCGGGCGATGGTTTGGCCACGTTTCACTTTAGCGTCTTTTTGCACTAAAAGATCGCTGTTGTATGCGTATAGGCTGAAATAGCCGTTCAGATGATCGATGATAATGAGCTTCCCCTGTCCGCCGTATCTGCCCGAGAAGACTACATCCCCGTCATCGACAGCTACGACATTGGTACCCTCTGGCACAGCTATGTCGATTCCATTGCTTACGATGCTGGTATTGTAGTTTCTGGTTTCTTCACCAAAGCTACGGATGATCTTGCCTCTCACTGGCCAGGCGATCTTGATCTGGGTAAATTCGTAACTGGGGGATTTATTGCCGCTGTCTTGCATCAGTTGAGCTATCAAGCTTTCAAGGGCAGCAGCATCTCGTTTCAGATTGGCGATTTTATTTTGTAAATCCTGTTCTTCCTTACTCAATTTTTTTATTTGTGTGTTCAAGTTGCTGATACTCTTGTTCAGCTTGCGGCTCTTCTGGCTCTCATTAAGCAGGTTCCGGTTTATTCTGGCTACTTCGCTGCTGTGGAGATCCTGAGCTTGAAGTAATGACACTTTATATCCATTCAGAATATCTAATTCCCGCTTTTGATGCAATATCAGGCTTTGCAAATAGCGGTGATCCCGATGGGAGATCATGCGGGGAGAATAGCTGCGATCAACCCTCATCAGTATATTCAGTTCAGAGTTTTGGGCGTTCTGTAGTGTACCCAGTCGATCATTGGCATTGGCAATGCGTAACTCCAATTGAGACAGAGAATCCCTTACTACTCTTTCTGCACTCTTGTATCTGTTGATGTTTTGATCTGCAAGCTTTTTTAACGAAGAATTACGCTGTATTTCACTGCTGGTCTGCTTTCTCTTGTCAGCAGTCTGCTGTGCTTTGGCTTGTGTGCTTTCAAGCTGAGACTGCAAGCGTTGCAATTCACGCACCTTGTCATCCAAGTCATCCGCAAACAGCAAAGCTATACTAAGCATAAGTAATATAGATATCAGCTTATTAGGCATGTTCTTCTCCCGCACGTACTATTGAAATCAAATGTTTGGACACTGTAGTCTGTGTCAATACAAATCTTGGCTTCCACAAAGAGTTTGATGTGATGCTGTTATAGATTATTCAATACTATAACGCCGTCTATCATGGTAAAAAGAGATCGTGCTTCCAACCAGTATTCATCCGGAAGCTTTCGATAGTCTTCCAGCACAATGAGGTCTGCCAGATATCCAGAAGCAATCTTTCCTTTTATCGTGTCAGACTTTGAAGCAGCTGCAGCACCAATGGTATAGCCATCAATGGCTTGTTCCACACTTAGGCATTCTTTTGTGTTCAGAGCCTCTCTTTGGGGATCATTCAGATGCTTGCGTTTTATCGCACAGTAGATACCCATAAATGGATTGATAGTCTCAATCGGGCTGTCAGATCCGAAAGCGTATGGTATCCCAGCATTCAACATACTGCGGAATGCATAGGCTTCCTCTTTGATATGCTCCCAACTCTTGTGGATCATTGGGATATCGTTGGCGATGTGAACCGGCTGTAAACTGGCAAAAAGACCGGATTTCTTCAAGCTCGGAATATCACTCAAGCGAATAGATTGAACATGTTCTATGCGCTGGAATAAGTTCCGATACGAAGGATTCATCCCTAAGTGTAATGCTGCATCAATAATCTGACGCACACACCTATCTCCAATGGCATGAATAGTGCACGCCAAGCCTGCTTTGGCTGCTTTTTCCATCTGTCGGAAGAGATCGCTGTCTTCATAGCGTAGGATACCTCGGTTGGTCTTGTCATTGGGATATGGATCAAACATAGCTGCCGTGCGAGAACCCAGAGAGCCATCACCAAACAGTTTCAACCCGCCTATCTTGAAGAACTCATCTCCATCATAGCTTTTCTGTTCCTGCTCTATCACCATATCCAACTCACCGGATTGGAAATGCCAGCAAGTTCTGAAGAGAGCACCTTGAGCTAGAGCCTGCTGAAGCAACCTGGCACTCGCATGGCATTCCATGGAATGAAAACCAACCAGTCCGCACTCGTAGATACTTTGAATTGTATTGATAATGCTGTCCACCACAATCTGATCCGGTGGCGCTGTGATGAATGCATCAATCATCTCAGTAGCGGATTCAAACAATACTCCACTCAGAGAGCCGTCTGACCTTCGTTCAAACTTGCCCCCGGGTGGATCGGGAGTATTCGCATCCCATCCAGCTATCTTCAATGCCCTGCTATTAAGCAATTTGGCATGATAATCCTTACTGAACAAAGCAACAGGAACATCTGGAAACACTCTGTCCAATAAGTCCCGATTCAGCGCAATGGGATCACTTAAGATATTGCGATCCCAACCACCACCAAGAATCCATTCTGCGTTCCAACTGAGTGTATCACGGTAACGTCTCAGTTCGCTATCAATATCATCAATGCTCTTACAGCTCAATAGATTGACCAATAATCTAGATTTGGCATATTCCACAAAATGGGTGTGAGCATCTGTAAAAGCAGGTAACAGACATCTGCCATGCAAGTGAATCTCGATACTTTCTGTTCGAGCCAGATTCCTGCATTCAGAGAGCTTGCCAACATGTACGATCCTGTTCTCTACGATCAATACAGCTTCAATATTGGGCTGTCCGTATATGTATCCCCCATAAATGATGTATGTCACAATAGTATCCTTATTGCTCTTTCCAGAGTTTCTTTTTCTACAGCATAGTTCAACCTGATCCAATCCTTGGTCACAAAACCATACGCCTTGCCCGGAGAACTCAGCAGCCCTTTTTGCAACCAAGTCTCTACCTGTTTATCAGCCTCATCACAATGGATAAGGATGTAAGGCGTTGCAGTGGGGATATGCATCCTTTTATGGGATAGTGCATTTTTTACCAGAGCATGATTCTGGTTCATTCTGTCTCTTACGGATAAAGATATATGAGGGCAATCAAGAGCATATAGTGCCAGATATTGCGATAACCAGGCAGGACATGTAGAGATATATTGTTTCAGCTTGATAGCGCTCGTGATAAATGGCTTGGATGCGAATAACCATCCTATTCTCCATCCGCTCATCAAGTGGGATTTTGACACACCGCCAATGCGGATTAGTCGGTCAAACATGGAGTAATCGATCTTATCAGGCTGCTGTATATATATTTCACGATAGATTTCGTCCAAAATAAGAGTAATACCCAGATTGTTCAGAGTCTCATTTAATTGCTGCGCATCTCCCCTATTTAAGCAGTATCCGCTGGGATTGGATGGGCTGCTCATTAAAATGGCTTTTACTCCCTGAAGCTTCTTTTCCCACAAATCCCAATCAATCGAGCAAAGGTCTTGTTCAAAAGGCAGGCGGATGACTTCCGCACCTGCTAGTTTTGCCAGAACCGGATAAGCAGGATAATCAGGATCTGGAATGGCTATTCTATCTCCTGGATTCACAAGGGAATGGATAGTAGTGTATAAGGCTTCTTCAGCACCATTACAAACACAGATGTTTTCTACCGATGCAGAGTAGTCCTGAGCTATCCTTTCCCGTAAAACATCCACTCCAGCATTGGGGCTATATCTCGGTTGCCCATTTTGCATCAATTCTATGGCTTTATCTGCCAAAACTTGGGGGAACTTGAAACCAAGCTCTCCCAAAGCGAGATTGATGGTATTTTGGGGGGCTCTTGCCATCAACTTTCGTAATAGCGAAAGCTCTATGGAAGCCAAACGCTCAGCTTCAGTCCAACGAATGTCTAAGTTCACGTTCCAATACTACCGCTGCGTCTGTTTTTTTATCCCGGTATTTTATAATGATAGGGCAATAAATATGGAAGGAGGGATTACTCTTCAAAGCTCTTGAACCAGGAACCAATACCGCATTGGGGGGAATGCTAAAGCTGCCGGATTCATCGCGTTGCAGAAAACTACCATTTATACTGTCAAATATAGGAGTGGAGGAGTTTATTACTGTTCCCGATGCAATCACGGCTCTTTTTCCTACGATTATTCCTTCGTAGATGCCGCTGTTTCCACCTATAAAAGCATCGTCTTCCACAATCACAGGTCTGGTTCCGATAGGTTCGAGAACTCCACCGATCATTGCTCCGGCAGAAAGATGCACTCTTTTTCCGATCTGAGCGCATGAACCTACCAGAGCGTGAGAGTCGATCATGGTACCGCTATCTACCCATGCACCGATATTGATATAACTGGGAGGCATAATGGTTACTCCGGGTGCGATGTATGCTCCGATGCGTACCGAGCTACCACCAGGGACAATGCGAACCTTATCGGCTAGACTAAAGAGTTTTTCCGGCATTGTATCCTTCTCAAAGAAGCTTTTCCCATTGTACGCGGTTATCTCCGTAAGCTGACCCATACGAAAGCCCAGAAGGATACCCATCTTCACCCATGCATTCACAATCCAGCCCTTTTCACTCTTTTCGCAGGAGCGAATCTCCCCGCTATTCAAAGCGCTCACAAAGCTGAGGAACAATTCTCGATCAGCTGGGGTGTAACTTCTACTGGAATTATTGTATAACGCTACGATTTGCTCTTTAATGTTCATAAGATTTCACTCACAGCTTTTTTCATTCTATCAAGTGCTTGGATGAGAATCTGCTTTGGTACGGCAAAGTTGAGCCGCATATAGCCGCTCCCCTCCTCTCCAAAAGCGATCCCCGGATTTAGCGCCAAGCGAGCTCTGTTCACAAAGAAATCCTGCAATTTGTAATCGTCTAAACCCAACTGTCGACAATCCAGCCAAGCCAAATATGTGCCTTCGCAATCCGCCATTGGGATTTGTGGTAGCTCTTTAGTAAAGTAGGTCTTCAGCAGATCACGATTTGCTGTTAAGTACTGCAACAATTCATCCAGCCAGTACTCTGCTTTTGTGTATGCAGCTGTAAAGGCTGCGATGCCAAAGCTGTTTCCCATAAAAGTGTGTAATGATTTGTTCATATCTGTCAGTGCCTTAGCAATGTCTCCTTTCTGGGCAAACATCACAGCAGTAGCCATACCTGCCAGATTGAAGCTCTTTGCCGGCGAAATACCAGTAATCACATTTTCTGCCCCCAAAGAAGCTATGGAAATGTGTTGGCAACCTGAGTAAACAATGTCAGCGTGTATCTCGTCACTGAAGATTAACACATCATGTTTTGTGCAGATGTCGTGCATCCTCTTCAATTCATGATGGCTAAACACTTTTCCGACAGGATTGTGGGGATTGCATAGAATGAACATTCTAGCCTGGTGGCATTTGGCTTCAAAATCCTCCCAATCCACCTCATAATGATTATCTACTTTTTTGAGAGGATTAGTTAGCAGAGTTCTTGAGTGTTCCACCACTGTGCTGTGAAACGGAGGATACACAGGGGTTTGAATAAGTATCTTATCCTGGGATCGGGTTAATGCCAATATCGCAATCGCAAGTGCCGTCATTAAACTTGGTACGGATATAGCTTGCTGATCTGTGGGATCCCAGTGAAAGTGCTTCAATATCCAGTTTTGGATGGATTGATGAAAAATCTCTTTGGGGAAGTTGTAGCCAAAGATGGGATGTTCCAACCTCTCCTGAAGAGCTTTTTGGATCTCATCCGCTACGGTAAAATCCATATCTGCTACCCACAAAGCAATGAGATCATCTCGACCATACATTGTTTTGAGCGCGTCATACTTGTAGCATCCACTTCCTTTGCGGTCAATTATCTTGTCGAATCTCATCATTCACACTCGCTTTCAAGTATTCCACTATAGACTTCATCTGATCAGGAACCTCCGCTTTTGGTGCCATATCCGCTATATTCAGGATAATCTCCAATGTATGAGGAAATGAAGCCTGAGTTGTGTATTTCTGCTGCTTACCGTGCAAATCCATGTATCTGACACCAAAATAGAAAGTAATCTTCTTATGCAACTCCAACCCCAGGATGTTGTCATAGGGTATTTCCAGTGGCTTTCTGGCGATGAATCCCAAACGTAAGTGATCTTTGTGGAAGGTCACGCTGTCCAAAGAACTAATCTTCTTAAGTACGGAATCCAATCCAACAAAAGTAATGGCTAATGGTAACATTTTAAAGAAGATAGGAGTACTGTTATTGACAAAGCGTATCATGAAGTATATGCTATATACCATAATTGAGAAGGACATAAGGATCATGAACCAGCGAATAACAGGTTTATAACGATAGCAGACGGGAAGCCTGTCTCTTACATATTCCAGCTTCAATTGCTTCGACATTGGTATTCCTTGTATAGCTTGCGTACGCTTTCCAGAATGATTTCCGAGGCCGGAACCATGTCTGAAAGGGCTATTTCAGTTCCTTCACCGTGGAAGTCACTTCCAGCAGTCATGAATAATCCATTCCTTTGCGCGATGTCGATATAGTTCTCAACTTGGAATTGATAATGATCCGGATGCCAGACCTCCAGCCCGTCGATTCCAAAGGCTATGAATTCGGATATATAGGCTTGATCCACCAGTTTCCCGGGATGCGCAATGACGGCAAAACCTCCTGCCTGATGTATCACCTTGATCACATTGGACACGCTAAGTTCTGGCTTTGGGACAAATGCAGGTTTGAAATTTCCGATATACTTATCGAAAGCCTCATTCTTGGTTTGCACGTATCCTTTCTGGATCAAAACCTGAGCGATGTGCGGACGCACGATCAACTCCCGGGCTCCTGCCATCGATGTCACTTCCTCGATTGTGATGTTCATACCCAATTCTGCTAGCAATGATATCATCTTGATGGCTCTGCTCCTTCGCCCTTCAAGATACATTGCGCTTAGTTCTTTGAGTCCCTGATTATCAAAATCGCATCCGTATGCCAGGATGTGAACGTCGTGTCCCTGATGCATGGAGCTGATCTCCATGCCAGGTAGAATGCGAAGGGGCGCTACCGAGACTGGAAGCCTGGTATATGCGTCTGCAGTATCGTGATCGGTGATGGAAATCAGATCAAGACCAATTCTTTTTGAGTGTCTGATGATCTGTTCCACCGTGAATGCTCCATCAGAAGCACGCGTATGCAGGTGCAGGTTGATGTGCCTGATGTCATTTATTTCTTTTATTATCATAAGCCATTTTATCTATTGACGAAAATGCATAGTCGTCAAAATCGTCAATGAAATTCTTTACAGGAGCCTGCAATGCAATATGACCCCATCAAGGACAAGCTTGCCACCTACGTGTCCATATTCCCTGTTTTGCGAAAGCTCTTTTATCATATCCTGGATCAATTGCTTTTACGTCAACGATATGTGAAGCGGGAGATCAAACGTTACTTCAGGGATGGCTTTTCTTTCTATGATGCTGGTGCAGGCTTTTGCCAATATAGCGATTTCGTACTAAAAGCATATCCGAAAGCTGAGGTTTTTGCTTGCGATATCAAAAGTGACTACATAGAAAGTTATGCTGCCATTGCCAGCGATCATTTCAGCTTCGATTGTGCAGATTTGCAGTGCTTCGTACCCCCAAAACACTACAATCTTGCTATAGCCATAGATATTCTGGAACACATAGAAGACGACATCTCGGTTCTGCAAAACCTGCATAGTGCACTTTTTAGCGACGGTATCCTCATTATATCCACTCCGAGCGACATGGATGAAGCTGCAGCCTTTGCTGCAGAGCATGTTCGCCCCGGATACCGCAAAGCAGATCTGGAGCAAAAGCTGATAGACACCGGCTTTGAGATCGTCTCTTCACGCTTCAGTTATGGTTTTTGGGGCGCAATATCCTGGAATCTGATGATTAAGACTCCCCTGTCGCTTTATGCCCGGCATAAACTGCTCTGTTTATTATGGCCATTGTATTATGCAGTTATTTTCCTGCCAGCTCAGCTTTTTATGCTGCTTGATATGCTGCAGGACAATCCCAGAGGAACCGGAATAATACTGGTGGCGCGCAAAAAGAATTGACAGAAATGCACTCTCCCGACTACTTGAAATAACTTCAATCCTCTGGAGGAAAGATGAATCTCAAACGATCTGCGAACAGAAAATACAAGAAAGAGATAATCTTGGAGAAAGCGATCGAAGTATTCGCAATGAAAGGTTCGCAACAAACCACTATCTCCGATATCGCTAAAGCAGCGAAGATCGCACAGGGCACTATCTATGTCTATTTCCCCTGCAAAGAAGCCCTGCTGAATGAGTGCATGCAAGAGATCATCGCCCCTGTATTGCAATCTATTATTGATTCCACAAAGGACATTCCGGACACCATGGACCGCCTCTATGAATTCTTCATTCTCCATATTCGCTTGGTTGAAGCAAAGCCTTTTATCGCCAGGTTTCTCACGATGGAAGCACGCCAAAATGAAGATTTCTATGTCTCATTTCCAGATTACAATCCCCTGAAGCGGTATGTGGACTATGTGGAGACCATCACAAAGCTGGCCATCAACGAAAAACGTATCCGATCCATAGACCCCAAAGCCTTTGCTATCCTTCTGGTTGGGGCTATGGACTTTTCAATGAGTGTGTGGTTGATGCAAAAGGAAAAAATGGACATAGAGAAAGTGGCGCAGAGCATACGCGACATCCTGAAATATGGTATCAATGAATAAAGCATGCTTTGCTTTTCTGTTCATTTTTATACTCGTTAGCTCCCTTCAGGCTGTCGTATCCCTTCCTTTTTATGCCAGATGGCAATCACTAAATAACATGTACTATGATGCGACACAGAATGGTAAGGAACTTAGCTGGGACGAGTTGTACCGTGCTGAGATTGGCGTCAAAGAACTTCGCTACGATCGGATGTGCCTGGATATGGAGCTCAACACCGAACATTTTTTTGACCAAAGCCACATCAAACTAAAGAACATCATTTTCAGCGCGGAGATCAATCCTCGCTGGACGGTAAAAGCAGGCAGCAGAGAGTTTGGATACGGTACAGCTTTTGGGATGGATAATTTGCCTCCCTTGATATATGGATATGATACCTACAATTTTCAAATGATGCGTATGAATTCTCTTGGAATCCACCATCATTGCGGCTCATCATCCATTCTCAGCCTCGATCTGGGCGGCAATACTCACAATCAAGCCAGTGGATTGTTTGCTTACCACTACCGTAAACCAAGCATGAATCTCGTGGTTTCGGAGGAAATCCGTAGTATGGACAACCATTGGCGTACTCCCGTGTCTATCTCTGCCATTTCTGCTCAAGCAAAGAATACTGCTCTGGAGATTAATTCCACTTGCGCGCTCTCAATTCTACCGGGATGGGATTCTACCAAAGCTCATCATGAGCTCTATTTACAAGCGGAAGCCAAGCACAGTATCAAGGAAGAAAGCTCTCTCCATCTGGGAGCAGCATACACAATGCGGGAATATGCACCTTATGAAAACTCCCGCTATCAAATCCGTCTGGAACACTCAATCACCGACAAGATTGATGTGCTTCCCATCTGCCAACTGAATGTAATGGACAATGAAGAACTGTGGCAATACCGGCTTCTAGGCAATTACGAAGTTCTACCCCAATCAATAATTGGTCTCTATTATGAATACAGCTATTTCTCAGATACGAAAGGTCGCCATAGCATCGGTCTGGCCCTGTCTTTTGGCCTTGATCTTTCTGATGCTGCCAGCGGGATGTAGATTAGTATCTCCTTCATCCATCGAAACTCCCATTGTGGTACTCACTTTCGACGACCAGCATTTATCCGTATATGAAAAAGCATTCCCACTCATGCGTGAATTTGGTTATCGGGGTACCAATTTTGTAAATAGCGCTTCAATTGGTAATCAGGGTCTGATGAACTGGGAACAGATCAGAGAAATGGAACTGGATCACCATTGGGAAACCGGCGGACATACTTTGCATCATGAACAATTGAACCAATTGGACTTGGATGAAGCAGAGCAGAACCTGAATCAAGATTATCAAAATCTCCGCCTTCATGGCTTGAGACCCAGGTCTTTTGCGCTACCTCGCGGACAATGTCCCGAACAGGTCTATCCCATCATCCTGGATCTATATCAAAACATCCGCGGCAGCAGTGACTTTGCCATGCACTCCCCCATCGACCGTAAAGCTTTGGGATATTTGGCTTTTCAAAGCGGTTGGACGGAGGAACCTGTAAAACATAGAATCCTGCGCGGCATCATGAACAATGAATCAATCATCATCATCGGTTTTCATCGCTTTGACGCTGATACCAACGACTACCAGGACTCCTGCTCTTCACCGGTATTTCGAAACATTCTAAGCTTTCTGCAAGCACAGAACCTCAAAGTATTGCCCCTTCATGAAGCGGTAGAGGCAACATTGCGGAACTAAGCCAAAGATTCTCAACTCCCTTGTAATCATCCCATCTAGACCACTTTTCACTTGACGAAAATGACCTCTTCAAATCCATAGTATCATTAAATTCACATCCATAAAGGAGAGTCGATGAAACGTATAGCCTTTTGCCTGATCCTGCTCTGTATGTTTTTTGCCCTGTTTGCCGAAGAACCGATATATGGATCTCCCATCCGGTTCAGCCTGCTGGAAGGGCTCGATTACGATCTCAACCTTACCTTGGGTGCAAATGTAGGCCGCCTTTATGCCAATGTGAAATACAGTGTAAACAAACAAGATCTTCCCCAAACGGACTACTACAGCTTTTTCCTCAATAAAGAAGCACTATTGGAACACCTCCATATAAACGGAATGAATACTCAGTACTTTCTATGCTCAAATCTGCATCCCAAGCACTTCGTGCCCGAGTTGAAAAGGGATGATCTCATCCTTGCTGACAGTGATGTCTCATGCTATGCAATCGCAGCCGAAAGCTTGGAAAACTTGCCAGACACCTTAGAAATCTATCTTGAATACAGATTACCCCTGCCGGATTACTCAGTACTCGAAGACGGTAGAAAGGCAATCATGCTGGGAGACATCCCCTTCTTCTATCCCCGTAATCTGAATGCCAGTTCCGAAGTGAATATTCATGCTTTGAGTTCCATCTATCATAGCATGGATCGGATCATAAAAGAAGAAGACAGTGGTGGACTCAGAAGAATTGATACATTCTTCGTGGATATCCCCGATATCAAAATAAACCTCAATATATATATGCTAAATTAGCTCAGTTCGGTAGAGCAACTGATTCGTAATCAGTAGGTCGGGGGTTCGAATCCCCCATTTAGCTCCAGGGTTTACAGCCATTTGCCACAAATCTCACGGACGGTCTCACGGACAAAAAAAGTAAACAAATATTCCCGGTTATGCCCCGGGCATTTTGATCAACGCAGATGTATTATTTGAAGACAATATCTACGTCCTCGAACTCATTATACTTTTGAAGTTAGCTGAACCAATTGTTTTCCCTTGGCTTCATCCATACATGAAGCAGATATCATCGGGTCATCATCGAGTACTGACTGCTTGATAACACCTTGATTTCTGGTTGAACACTACTTGAGCCTGGCAGAAGAGTCTCTCAGGAGAATCGCATAAGGTTTTTTATGCCACATGACTGCAGAGGAAGTGCTCTGATATGGAGTTCCCTTTGATAATTTGTACATAATGCAATTGTAAAGAAATATATAGCTTACCTGATTGGAAGCCTATAAACCCAAATAATGCACGGAGTTCAAGACACCTATGCTATCTATCTTATGTTAATATAAGCTAAGGGGTGGCTTGGACTTCGGGCAATGCATAGAATCCACCCCAGTTATTGAAGTCCATGTGACCATATAACATATAGATATACAATAAGATACATGAGATCAAATGAACTCCATCGCATCATCCGAGATAAATGCAGCAATAAATTTATATGGAAAAATGGATAGGAGTTACTTATTGAGGTCTTCGATCTGTTCAATCAGCATGACGGCAGCGTTTTTCAGCTTCTCGAGATCTTCATCGTTTTCAATAACCATATCCACCATAGTTGCCTTCTGATAATCCGGCATTTGCTGTTCCAACCGCTTGATTTGATTCTCCCAACTATCGGGATTTCTTTGCTTTATGCGCTCGATGACCAGTTCCAAGGGACTTCTGACGAGTACGATGAAGTCAAATCGATCTTCCAGACTGGCTTCAAAGAGGAGCGGGATTTCAAAGAATCGGGCTTTTGCGGAAGGTTCCGAGAGTAATCTGTCCACTTCAGCTACTACCAAGGGGTGTAGAATGCTATTCAGATACGCCAGTTCTTGTGGTTGATTGAATACAATCTCGGCGATGCGTAAACGGTCGGGATTCTGACCCGAAAACACAGCATCTCCCCAGCGCTTTCTGAGAAAAGGAGACAATTCTGGCAACATCCGGTTAGCGATGAGATCTGCGTAATATACCTTGTATCCCAAAGCTTCCAAACAGGCACAAAAGCTGCTCTTGCCACTGCCGATATTGCCCGTGATACCGATGTTCATTATTCTATTTTCCGGCATCGCTGATGATCTGCATCAATTCTTCAAAGGCAATGTTCTGAGTGATTTGTCCGCCACGAGCAACTGAGACCTGCCCAGTTTGTTCCGATACAATGACGGCTATGGCGTCGGAAATCTCCGTGATCCCGATTCCCGCCAGATGGCGTGTGCCAAACTTACGGGAGTACTCGGAGTTTTTGGAGAGTGGTAATACTACTTTAGCTGCCATAATCCGGTTTCCCCTGATGATGATGGCTCCGTCGTGAAGAACAGTTTTGGTATTGAAAATGGTAAGTATCAGCCGCATGGAGATCAGTGAGTCGATCTGTTCACCAGCCTGGATATATTCATTCAGTTTGCGTTTGTTTTCCAGGACTATGAGAGCGCCAGTCTTTCGAAAGCTCATAGATGAAACCGCATCGATCAAAGGCGTATAGAGTGAGGACTTTTCTCCTCGAGTAAAGACGGACTTCAGTTCCTTGGCAAGATTTAGATTGGAAATGATGGTGCGTAGTTCAGGTTGAAAGAGGATTACTATAGCCATAATCCAATAGGTACGTATGCCGCTTAGCAAACCTGAAAGCACCTTCAATTCGAATAAGCTTGCTATAAAGTAGAGTACCAACAGGAAGAGCAAACCCCACAGTACCTGATAGCCACCGGACTTGCGTATGATGAGTAGCGATTGGTAGATTAAAAAGGCTATAATGAATATATCTACAATATCTTTGAAGCGTGGAATGAGAAATTCCATTATGTTTCTCCCATAACTGCAACTGCGGCAAGCACTTTGAGGAATTGTGCATGTTCATATACGTCGTGGACTCGGATGATCTGCGCTTTGCTGAGGCAAGCAAGCATTGTGGTTGTGAGTGTTCCACCGATGCGTCGATGAACTTCGGATCGAGTTATCTCATCGATAAAGCGTTTTCGCGAAGTGCCCAAGAGTAAGGGTATATTCAGATCATTGAAGCTGTCCAGAGATGATAACAGCTTCAGATTATGCTCCAAATTCTTTCCAAATCCGATGCCCGGATCCAGGATCAGACGCTGGGGATAGATTCCCATCATTATAGCATATTCACTGCGTTCTTTCAGAAAGTCGTGAACCTCTTTCACTACATCTTGATACTCAGGTTTATCTTGCATGTTTTCTGGCCTGCCCTGCATATGCATGAGAACCAAACGCGTATCTTTGGCTTCTGCTAATACCTGCACCATATCAGGATCATTACGTAAAGCGGAGACATCGTTGATGATGTCCGCACCCAATGCTATGGCTTTGCGTGCCACAGAAGCTTTTTGCGTATCGATGGATATCTGTATATGGGGAAAGCTTTGCTTCAACTTGGTCAATACAGGTTCAATCCTCCCCCATTCGAGTTCGGCAGAGACTTCCTTTGAACCTGGTCGTGTGGATTCAGCACCAATATCCAAAATTGTCGCTCCGGCAAAGATCAACTCTTGCGCGTAGCTTATTGCGGAGTCTGTGCTAAGGTATCTTCCACCATCTGAAAATGAATCTTCGGTAAGGTTGAGTATTCCCATGATACTGGGGATGCTAATAGATTTAAAGATATCTTTCAACATAGCAGCTACTTCAAGCGGAAATTGCACCGGATTTGATAGAGCTTACGGGGATTGTATGCACCAGTGAAGCCAAAACGCCAGCTTCGCATGGCTTCATACAAAGAGTACCAATGTTCCGCCTTGCGATAAGAAATGACTTTGATGCTGTTCATATCCACAGTTCCATCCCGGTTAATGCTAAATTCCACCACCACACTATCGTCCATCAATGGCGTGATAGAGGGGATTGTTTCCCTGATAAAAAAGACATCTGCCCCACCTTCAATCAGACTTGATGAATAGGCCAGGGATTCGCCATTACCAACCCGGCCGTCGTCCTTAAGAGCTGAGATGTTATCACGGCTGATTGTACTGGGATCTATGATTACATTTTGCTGTTCTGTGTTTTCCCAATGCGGATTCTCAATAAGAGGAGTAGTGGGCTCGACCTCCTCAGAAGCTGTTGGATCGGATGGTTTTGTGCTATCCTCGCCGAATTCTGCTTGGGGAAATGCTTTGCCTACCACACCAGGTTCCATCTCGGTGATCCACTCAAACTGATGCCATCTTTGCCGAGTATCAATGTTGATATACAGGAAGCCAAGTAATAGCAATAGAAGCAGATGAATGAATCCGGAGATAAGATATGGACTATAAGCTTTGCTGGATTTCACTGACCTTCCACCTCTGTGGCTACAAAGATTTTCTCGAATCCGGAGCTACGTATGGTATCCATCAGATTGATCAACTTTTGCAAAGGTAGATTTTCCTCTGCTGAGAGCCTTACAACCTGATCTGGGCTTTGATAGTCCTTTCTGAGGCGTTCATCTAACTGCTCGAAGGAGATGGCTTCATTGTTATAATAGACCCTGTCATCGGAAAAATAGGTTATGGATATGTTTTGCAGACTGTGCCGGCTCGCTGTTTTGGAGCCTGGCAGCTTTACCGGTAATCCGTTTTGGCTACTAAAATTTGAGGCAATCAAGAGAAAGATAATCAGGAGGAAGACAACGTCGGTCATCGATATCAGAACGGTGGAGCTAATCTTTTTCTTGGAGAGCTCTAATTTCACGATTGCTTCCTCATACGGATAGTGTATTCTACTCCACTTTCCTGCATCGTCTTTACGATGTTTTCCAGGTTTTGAACTATGTCATTGTAGAATATGATCGCGACAATGCCAACAATCAAACCGCCAATAGTGGTCAAAAGTGCTTCCCAGATACCACCGGCAAGTAAACTGATATCCACTCCCCCGCTGCTGTGAATCTGGATGCTCATGAAGACGCGAACCATGCCGATAACCGTACCCAGAAAACCTATAAGAGGGGCTATCGCTGCAAAGGTGCTAAGCCATCCCATACCTTTTTCCAGTTTATGCAGCTCACTCTGAGCAGCGGTCTCCATGCTCTGGGTTATCAATTCACTATCATCAGTTTTGGCATTGATAAGCTTATCCAGCATTACTGCCATGGGGCTATCGGAATCAACTTCGGAGAGGGCCTTCCTGAGCGAAGAGGGATCATTATATGGTTCCAGGTGCTTCAATAGCTTTTTATTGCTCTTCAGCACTCTGAAGATCTGGCGATACTTCTCGATTACGATGGCGATCACTGCAATTGACAAGAGAAGTAGCACATACATCAAGATGCCACCGCGAAGCATAAGAGAAAGAACAGTCATAATACCTCATAGTTCATTCTAATAAAGATGCCCTTCTTCGTGCTACTCAATTGTGCAGGTTTTTAGTCCCACAAAATAAGCATCAGCTAAAAGAAGGGCTCCCGCTATTGTTTTCTATATCTTTTTTATCCGTGGTTCTTCATGAAGTCTTTCATGAACTCTGCCAGAACGTAAGTTGCGTTCAGAGGGAGTGAATTGTAGGTGCTGGCACGGCAGCCGCCTACGTCGCGATGTCCTTTCAGACCGATCATTCCGGCTTTCTTGGCTTCGCTTACAAAGAGAGCTTCAAGTTCCTCGGTACCCAGATTGAAGGTAATATTCATCAATGAACGGTCTTCTTTCACTGCAGCCCCTTTGTAGAAGCCGTTGGAAGCATCGATCACATCATAGATGTATTTAGCTTTAGCTTGATTGTTCTGGGCAACCTTGGTGAGTCCGCCCATATCTTCAATCCATTTCAGCACCAGACCAATCATGTAGATAGTGAAGCAGGGAGGAGTATTGTACATGGAACCTTTGCTGGCGTGGACATTGTAGTCCAACATGGAGGGCAGGTCTTTCTGGGCAGTGACAAGGTAGTCTTTTTTAATGATCACAACCACGCATCCGGCGGGACCAACGTTCTTCTGAGCACCGGCATAGATCATGGAATACTTTTTCACATCGATGGGTTTGCTCATGAAGTTCGAGCTCATATCGGCAATCAAAGGAACACCGGAGACAACATCCGGATCATGATGCCATTCGGTACCATAGATGGTGTTGTTTGTAGTGATATGCAAGTAAGCTGGATTTTCCGATAGTTCATAGCTTTTGGGAATATAGCTAAATTTCTTGTCTTCCGAACTGGCTGCCACATGATGAGCTTTGCCTATCTTTTTTGCTTCAGAGATGGCCTTCTTGCTCCATACACCGGTATTGATGTAGTTTCCTACCTTACCTTCCGGAATGAAGTTCATCGGCACCATCAAGAACTGCATGCTGGCGCCGCCTTGCAGGAAAAGGACATCATAATCATCACCAAGACCGTAAATGCGTTTTACGGCTGCGTGAGTTTCGTCGATAATAGCTTGGAATTCTTTGCTGCGATGGCTCATCTCCATCACGGAAAGGCCCATGCCTTTATAATTGAATAGGTCTGCCTGAGCTTCACGAAGAACTTCTTCGGGGAGCACTGCGGGTCCCGCGTTGAAATTGTGTACGCGTTCCATTTGGATCCTCCTGGATGTATTTTTTGTACTTTGGTGCAAGGATTTCAGATGCTATTCTTTCAGGCAAGCTATTTTTTTACTCATGAGAATTTTGTTGACGTATAATGGGTCTTGCCAAGTGTGACTCAAAGGAATAATCCAATGATAGATAAGATATTAAAGAATTATAAGGTTATCCTGGCATCTGCCTCTCCTCGACGCAAAGAAATTTTTGCGCTCTTGGGAATTGAGTGCAAAATACGCATAAGCGACATCGATGAGCCAATCTCGGGAGAAGATCCCGCCCTACAAGCGATGATGCATGCAAAGAATAAGTGTAGCGCTATTCTAGCCAGTGCCGGTAGTCAGGACTTGGTGGTTGCCGCTGATACTATCGTAGTATTGGAAAACCATATCTTGGGTAAACCTGTTGATGCTTTGGAAGCGCGCAGTTACTTAAAATCTCTAAGCGGAAAAGGCCATATGGTGATAACAGGCATCTGCATTGGTAGCCTAGAGTATCAAAGGTTCGCTTATGAAAGCACTAAAGTATTCTTTGCGCCTTTGAATGACAACGAAATTGAAGACTATATACTTACCCAAGAACCCATGGACAAAGCCGGAGCTTATGGTATTCAGGGTTTTGGCAGTCAATTTATTACTCGTATCGAAGGCTGTTACTTCAACGTGATGGGCTTCCCAGTACGCAGGTTTTACGAAACCATCAGCAATATGAAACTGGAAGGCAAACTGTGAACTACTTTTATAATGGTCATTTTTGGATAGGCAATGCATTCGATGAGGATGTGCGGGGAATCCTTTGTGAAAAAGGGAAGATTAAGGATATCGTGTATCAAGATTGTGATCTTGATAACAACCTCTTTGGCATAGATTTACATGGCGCTTATGTATTTCCGGGATTCATAGATACTCATACTCATAGCTTTGAAGGCGGCTTGTATTCCCTGATGATAGACCTTTCTTCAGCTCGAAATCTGGAGGATGTATTTACGATGATCGCCGAGGGCAGCGTTGACAAGGGTAATTGTGTATTCGCCTGGAACTTCGATGAGAGGAAAATCACTGAAGGCCGCTTCCCAACCAAAGCAGAACTGGATAAAGTAGTGCCGGACAAGAACCTGGTTTTAAGAAGAATCGACGGACATTGCTGCATAATAAATACCTTTGCCTTCAACAATATTACCCGCACAATCCGGAAAGCCTTTTGTGAAGACGATATACTGAAAGGTGTAGAGAACGACAAAGCAGTGCATTGGTTTCACAGCAATTTGGATAATGAGCTCATCCTAAGGTCATATCAATCAGCTTCTCAGATTGCTTTGAAGGGAGGCTTTGGAACCGTTCACACTATGGTAGGTGATGCCGATATGTCCATGGGGCATTACGATCTCTTAGAAAAGCATCTGTTTGAGCTTGCCGTGGATTATGTCCTGTACCCCCAATCTTTCAATATTGAAGCCGCATTGGATCTGGGCGCAACCAGAATCGGGGGATGTATCCTTGCCGACGGCTCAATTGGCAGCCTCACTGCAGCATTCTTCCAGCCTTATCAAGGACGGCCAGTTTTTGGTACTCTGTACCAAAGCGATCAGTTTTGGTACGACTTCATCAGTAAAGCTCATAATCACAATCTTCAAGTGGGAGTTCATTGCATCGGAGATCGCGCTATCAGCCAGATAAATAACGTGTATCTCAAACTGGCGCAAGAGGATTACAGGGATCTGCGGCATCAATTGATCCACTGTGAAGTAACGGACAACGATTTACTGAGCCAAATCCAGGATTCTACAGCGATTCCAGTAATGCAGCCTGCGTTTGATATGCTTTGGGGTGGAGACAAGGGATTCTATGCACAAATGTTGGGTCCGGAACGTTCCCGAAGCATGAATCGGTTTAAGAGTATGATGAACCTCGGCATCTCAATCACCGGCTCTTCGGATTGGTATATCACGGAGTTGGACATCCGAAAGTCTCTTTATGCCGCCATGAATCACCACAATCCCCATGAGCGGCTGAGCCTTGCCGAAGCAGTGCAAATCTACTCCAGCAATGCAGCTCGCTTGTCTCATGATGAACATCGTTGGGGAGAGATAAAAAAAGGCATGGATGCGGATTTTACCATGTTAAATTATATACCTTCAGCGAAAGAACCAGATTTGGCACAAAAAGTAGTAATGGTGGTCAAAAAAGAACAAGTTCTATATGAAAATATGTCAGATTGATCAGTCAGAAATCGAAAGCATGGTATCTGAAGAGCTTCGTCTGCATCCGTTTCTGGAACCTGTTGATCTGTATAAACTGCTTTATCAGGCCCTATACGGCCCTTTTCATATAGTGCGGGATTTCAAACAACTCTGTCTGGGGATAAGCGCAGAAATCTGGCGGATCACAGAACCATATCTTCCTCACTATCAGGATATTGGCCCTGGTTATACCAGGATCAGCCTGAGTTCTATCAAGCATGATGGTAGCGTTGATAGACTCAATGAAAGAATTGAAAGCTTGAGTAATTGGATTCTTGCTTCTTGTATGCTATGCGAAGATGTGAGACAAGACTTCCGTGAACGCTGGCGGAACAACAGACACCTTTTGAGTAATGCGCTGCCTGCAAGTCCTGAAGCCTGGCAATTGGCCGATTCCTTGGCAGAGAGAGGTGAACTGCCCTCTCATTCCAAGCTGTTCCATCAACATTACGAACCCCATTACCGTTTAGTTGATATGAGTTTGAAGCAATATCGAGAAGATTTTTTGGAGCTAAATACATGAAAACCATTCGAGTTCGTTTTGCCCCCAGCCCAACTGGCTATCTGCATATTGGCGGATTGAGAACCGCACTGTACGACTACCTTTTTGCCCGCAAGACTGGAGGTAAATGCATCCTCCGCATTGAAGATACGGACCAAAGCCGCGAAGTAAGCGGAGCAGCAGAAATGCTAATCAACACACTCCATGAACTGGGCATCGATTTTGATGAAAGCCCGGTACAAGGCGGCGAGTTCGGCCCCTACATACAATCAGAAAGATTGGAACTGTATCGCAAACATGCTGATGAACTGGTAAGAAGCAATCATGCTTACCATTGCTTTTGTAGTCCTGATACATTGCAGAAGATGAGGGAGGATCAGCAGGCTCGAGGAGAATTTGTGAAGTATGACCGCAGATGCCTGGAGCTCAGTAAGGAAGAAGTACAGGCCAAACTCTCAGCCGGAGAATCCAGCGTGATACGCTTAAAAATGCCTGACAACCGTAGATTTGGTTTTGATGACGTAATTCGTGGTCATGTGGAAATGGATGCCTCGCAAAGCGATGATCAAGTGTTGATCAAATCAGACGGATTTCCAACCTATCATTTGGCAGCAACAGTGGACGATCACTATATGCAAATCTCGCATGTCATTCGTGGTGAAGAGTGGCTATCCTCCACTCCAAAGCATATCTGGCTGTATGAATGTCTAGGATGGGATGCACCTCAATGGGTACATCTGCCCCTGATCCTGAACACGGATAGAAGCAAATTGAGCAAGCGTATGAACGATGTATCCGTTGATAGCTATCTACAGAAAGGCTACTTGAAAGAAGCATTATTAAACTTTGTAGCTCTCTTGGGGTGGCATTCTGTTGACGATCGTGAGCTATACACATTGGATGAACTATGTGAAGCTTTTGACTTGGAGAGAGTGAATAAAGCAGGAGCCATCTTTGACCTATCCAAGCTGGATTGGATGAATGGCCAATATCTGCGCAGTCTGCCTTTGGAGACAGTTGCCGAACGCGCTCTACCATGGTTCGACGCATTGGATATCAAAGATATCGATACATACCATAGAATTATCTCAGCTGCGCGGGAAAGATGTACTTTGCTGCCTGAGTTGGCAGAGTATTCCAAGATGTTCCTCTCCCCCACACCCATATGTGAGAAAGACCTTGAGTTTATCCGCTGTGAAAGCTCGCAAAAAGTACTGAGATGGTATGTGGAAGCATTGGTTGCCACTACGGAATCCGAAGAAGCAATTTCAGAGCTAGCGAATCGCGGGATAGCAGAACTGGGTATCAAAGGAAAGAACTTTTATCTGCCTCTCAGACTGGCATTGATTGGTCAGCAACACGGACCGGACATGTTCACAACAGTATCGATCCTGGGAAAGGATGAAGCTGTTAAAAGACTCAGTGCTTTCCTGCTCGATTGATCGCCCGTAGTTCCATCTATTAGAATATCAGTACATTCACTGAACGAACAGCTTCTAATGCTTTAGTGGCAAGGTTACAAATACAGTAGTTCCTTCATTCTCCTTGCTTCTGATCCAGATCTTGCCTTTATGCAGTTCAGCTATACGTTTTGAGGTAGATAGTCCCAATCCCAGCCCGCTGGAACGATACTCCACAGTACCAGATTTGTGAGCATAGATTTCATTGAGTTCATAGAACTTGCGGAAAACATTCTTCAATTGATACTCTGGAATGCCGATACCGTTGTCTTGAACATAGATCACCATGCTATCCTTACCTTCCAGTTTTTCCTGTTGAAATGCTGCTTTACGCGCTCCAATCACCACTGTGCCAAAATCATTGGTAAATCGAATCGCGTTCAAAACCAGATTATAGATCATCAGATGCAGTGCTTCCCAGTTCACCATTATCGGAGGAAGGTCTTTTTCTATCTCCAAGCGGATGAACATCTTCCGTTTCCGTGATAGTATTTCCACTTCTTGCTGAATCAGTTCCAGGATTTCCGAGATATCAACAGCAGCCATACTAAGACTCTTTTTCAGATTGTAATTGTTCATGGTGTTGATATCTCCGGTGGTCATGATCAGTTTTTTTACGGAATTCTCGATCTTGTTCAAGATGTCCTTACGTTCATCTTCATCCACGTATAAATTGCGTTTCAGGCGCGACACATAGCTCTGTAAAGTAGTCAATGGAGTATTGAGTTCGTGCGAGACTATCGCCATAAACTCATCCTTAAGCATCTCAAAGGAGTTTAACTCCGTGCTTTTTTGCAGAATGCTTTCGTATAGCATCGCGTTTTTAATGGCAATGGAAATCTGTTCTATAAATAGTGTAATGATCTCTTGTTTAAGATACATACCCCTGCTATTGTCATCCATATTATCAAGATATAGGAAGCCAAAGATACTTTCATCAACCGTTATGGGCACACAGAATATGGTGTGAAGCTGAAAATCCTGAACGCTTATCGCAGCTTTGAATCGGTTGTCCTCCAAAGCATTATAAGTACTGACCATCTCCAGAGTGCTTTGTGAGAGCGAAAGTACAGACTTGCTGACTCCAGCGACGTTGCCCAGAATCTGTTTTTGCCTGTCAATCTGCACTTTATAGATGTTGTTACCGTCGCTATCCTTTTTGATCAGAAAACCTCTACCGGCATTTGTAAAATCTATGGCACTGGAGACAATCTCATGTTCCAGATCGCTGATTTCCACAATGCGCATCATTTCATGAGAGATCTTCATCAAATCGTTCATCTTTTGGATGCGCAGAGTTATTTCCGAGAAATCTTGAATGCGCACTATCAGAGCAGAGAGGTGCTGTTTGATGTTGCGCATAATAGATATTTCCTGCTTGGTAAAAGGCAATTCCCCATCATCATTCAATGCAAGATAACCCACTCGTTTCATGCCTGTTTGCAGAGGTATTATCGCCATGTTCTTACCATCAATCACGCTCAACACAAGATTCTCATTACGCATAGCTTTATCGATGTCCTGCCCCAATTGCGGATCAACCACGCTGGATTGAGAACTATTGTATTGATGGAAAGTAGTGTAATTCTGAATTCTGTCACTATATTCCATCAATCTGAACTGCCAAGGGCTCAAAACTTCATGGATACCTTTTCCAATAAGGAATTTGATGCGATCCACATTGTAAACGTTTGCTATGTTGAAGAGGAGCTCGTTCCACTTGTGTCTAAGGTCCTTGGCTCGAGACTTCACAGGAATCAGATTGAACTTGCGGAGTTGATTAAGTTTATATAGGTTTACTTCCAGGTAGTTGCTTCTATCATCTTCAGGTGTATTCTCAGTAATTTGTTCCAAATAGCCTTGGTATTCTGCGTAACTATGTTCTGCATGATCGTCTTGTTTCAGTTCCAGTAAAACCTGGATACGTATCTGATACAGCTCAACAAAGAGCTGATAGTATTCATATTCCTGCCATTCAAGGAAATACTTTTTAACCTTCCGCAAAATCTCTCGTAAGGGAATCTTCTCATTCATCAAGTCCACTCGCAGTTGCAGAATGTCCAATTTGCATAACCAATAGCGATAGTGGTTCTCTTCTGATATTAAGTGCGCTTTATCGATCAATTCCTGGGCTTTTTCATAGTCACCCAAACCATAATGACAGGCAGTTTCCAAGATATAAAACACATTTATGGCGTAAGTATTATTGATCTCGCCAGCATGGCGGATTGCTAGCTTCAATTCCGCCAGAGCTTTCTCATAGTCATGTTCGGACATAGCAATCAAGCTTAGTACATTGTGATGAAACTCCTCTTCATGCAGATGCTTGAAATCGATTTGAACGTTGCTGCTTAGAAGTTTGCGAAGTTTCTTGGTACTCATCATTTCGCTTAGATAATAGAAATATGTCTTCACTAAAGGATTTATCTCACGCAATTTTCCTCGGGTAAGTTCCGGTTGACTTTCAAGAATAAACTCGTAGTAATGACCAAAACCCTTTATTTTACTTTTTGCCAGTGCCAAGTTTCGCTGGATAGAATCAATATAGGTCACACTACTGATGGATCGGATCAAATCGCGGCAAGAAATCAATAGGGTTTCAGCTTCTCTAAACTCACCCATTTTGATCTTGGCCTCACCTTGATTCAATAGTGCCAAGGCTTTTATGGTGGTGAGATTCAGCTCATTTGCGTATTTGTATGCCAGCTGGGAGTAACTGCTTGATTGCACTGTGATGCCTTGTTTGAGATAGAGATCCGAAAGGTTATTGTAGATAAGTCCCCAGAAACGCCTGATGTTGTATCGTTTCCAGATGCTGAGAGCCATATTCAGGTGTTCAGTGGCTTCGTCGATGTTCTTCAGATCGCTGTGGAATACCCCCAGATCATTGTGCATGGAAGCCAGGCGAACCATTACCCGGGAATCGTGCTCCGGAGGTATAGTCTCCAAAAAGTCTTCAAGAGTCTTAATTGCACGGTCATAGTCTTTCTTTTGTCCGTAATACACTGCCAGGCGATCAGTAAAGACTATATGCAAATCAAGAGGTAATTTAGATGCCAGCGCAAGATCCAGATACTGCTTAGCTTTTTCCGGCTCAGAACGCAGATATACTTGAATGTAACCTATCCAAACCAGAAGTTGTTGCTTACCTGTAATAATAAGGCTTTCTGCTTTTTGGAAGCTCTCTAGTGCGGCTTTAAGATCTTCACGCATAAAGAGTATAGTGCCGATACTGTGATATTTCTCAAACAACTCGGGTATCTGGTCTGCGTTGTCCAGTAAAAATCCAGCGCGCTCAAAAAAGCCAGTTAGTTCAGTCTTTTCTTGAAAGATTGCCAGATCATTTATCACATCTTTGGTTTCTACTTCAGTGCGAGGATCGAAATCCAGTTTGAGAACACTTAACATGGCATCGTAAGCCTGAGACTGTTCATAGTCTTCGCTCAAGAGATTTGAGAGCTTCAAATAATACGTGCGGGCAGATTGCAGATCCTGTGCAATGAATGCATTTTCGATCAATCCCAAGCAGGTGTCTTTGTCAATGATCTCTTTTCGGGCATAAAACTTCAAAATCCGTTTTGATACCAGCACATGAACCTTGTGGTCAGATTCCGAGAACATACGGTCTTTTGCTTCTATGAAGCTAAAACTGTAGTACTTGCCTTTCTTGCTGAGTATCTCGTTGTAGGTGGCATCATTCAGCAGGTTGTAGAGTTCGGTATCCTTCAACTTGAGTATGTAAATAATCAATTCCCGGCTCAAGGGGGTCTGTACGATGCTTAGCTTTTGCAGTAAGGCATAATTTTGAGAAGTAAGATGGCTCATTCTGGAATAGATCGAGTGCAGGAGGCGTGAGGGCAGTTGATAATATTTAAGGCTCTCCGGAAAGATGACTTCATCTTCCAATACTATGCTTTTCCTCTGCACCAGATCGATAAGAATTTCACGGATGAAGTGGGGATTACCAGAGCTTCTCCGATATAGCTCTTCACATATATTATCTGGTGCAGGCACAGGTAGCAGCTTGTCTATGTAGGATTTACTTTCATCAATGTTCAAGAAAGGAAGATTAATCATCACCGTATGATTGATCTGGCTGACTTTATTAAAGTCGTTGCAGGATAGCACAATCATCATCTTTTTCTGTATCAGGATCGGAGACATGAAGTTGATGAAATCTATGGTGTGCCGATTCACATAATGGAAGTTGCGAATGATGAATATGATGGGCTTATGCTCTGATAGATGAACTAGGAGACTCTTTACGCTTTCAAAATCCAATTTGAGCTCTTCTGCGCTCTGACTGAGTGCTTTAGCTTCTTGCTCTTCACCAAACAGGTATTGTTTAAATTTTTTCGATATCTGTGCCAGAAATTCATGACCTTCTACCTCTTCATCACTGAGAGACTGCACATATTCCTTGATCAGTGCGAAAAAGGCTTCATGTTCAGTGCGAGTGCAGGAGTAATCGAAAAGGAAAAATTCACCGCCCAACAAATGATAGCGGAATAGGGATAATATACTGTCTTTCCCGAGACCGTCTCCCCCTATCACGGAGATAATCTTACCATTTGCTTCACAAACGGAAGGGACAAAATCAAGGATCTGATGAGAATACTTACCCCGCACAATATAACTATTGAAACGTAAAGTGTTTACAATGGACCAAGATGCAGAAAACGGGTATTCATCGTGATGAATTCGGTTTATATAACCAATGATCTCCTGACCGCTTTGAAACCTGTTCTCTGGATTACGTTCCAAAAGCCGTAGAATAAAGCGCTCCAGTTCTGGTGGTATGCTCTTATTAAGCGAGGAAGGAAAATTGGGAATAAAGTACTGATGCCCACCCGTTATCAGAGCATTCAATTGATCCACACTAAAAGGAAATGAACCAGTACAAAGGCGATACAACAACACACCCAGGCTGTAGAAATCACTGCGCTCGGTAGCTTGTTGCCCCATTAGCAATTCTGGAGCAATGTAGGGTAATGTTCCAGATACATGCTGACTGTCTCGCGAAGGATCTACCTTAGAAAAACCATAATCTATTAGATTGATCACGATATGAGGGCCTTCCATGCGATACAATACATTCTCCAGTTTGAGGTCTTTGTGCAGAATATTCTGATTGTGCAGGGCATGTAAAGCGTATGAGATCTGGACTACAATGTCATAGATAAAACTGATCCTGGCTTTGGAGAATCGATAGTTGACTAGGGTCTTGCCTTCAAAATAATCCGATATGAAGTAGATGTGGTCACCCACGTGTCCAAAATCCACAACATGAGATAAATTGGGATGCTCTATCTTTGTGATGTGATGCATATCTTCCGCACTAAAATAGCGGTAAAGCTCTTCTGATGATAGATATTGAAACAGCTTCAGACTATATAGTTTGTTTGTGCGGATATCCCGAACTTTATATACATTCGCCCAGCTTCCCGATCCGAGACTCTCCAAAACTTCATAACGATGATCTATGTACATCAACTGCTCCCATAGCATGATAAGCCTATTTTTCCACATAAATCATACTGTCAATCAGAATCTTTCCTAGTGACTCTTCAAGGTACGAATGTCGTTCTGCTGCTAGGCTGCCATACCCAAATTTGGCTGATACTTTTAACAAACGATTAAACTTAGAAAATGGAGTTCATTTGACCTTACGTTTCTTATTGTATACCTATACGTTATGCGGTCAAATGGACTTCAGTTACAGGGGTATATTCTATGAATTGCCTGAAGTCTAAACCACCCTTTAACTTATTTTAACAGGGATATATAGCATAGGTATCTTGAACTCCAGCACATTGATACATCTACCAAACGGTTCAAAAGCTTCATTCCTCCTCTGGTTTATCGATACTTGAACCTGATATTATCGGGTGATCATCGAGGGAACACAGGATGATAACGGCTTGATATCAGCTTCAACACTGCATAGAACAAAGGGAAAGAGGAGAATGATTCAAAAGCTCCCTTGGGTCGCTGTGGCAATTCGTGGAATACCACACCAAGCCTGACATGACACTGGATAGTTTTCGAGTTTTAACTCGGATAATGCGATTGGATTTCATTTGACCTTATATCTTATAGTATATCTATAGTTATAAGGTCTAATGTACTTCAATATCTGTGGTGAATTCTCTGCATTACACGAAGTCCAAGCCACCCCTTAGTTTATTTTAACAGAGATAGATAGCATAGGTGTCTTGAACTCCGTGCATTTAAGCTCCCCAATTACTCGCTATAGTTGCACAACAATGCTTATAATCTTCTACCGTTTACGGTTCTAGAGTGTTTGTAGTGTTCCAAGTTTGGAAAAAGGGGTTACATAACGATAGTTCTATGATGCTCAGATCACTTTTTTCCCTTGAACATATCGTAGCCGTGCTTCCAGCGTTTGTGTACCCAAAACCAATGATCGGGGTATTTATGGATGTAGTCTTCCGTTATGCGAATTATCTTATTAAGGATGATGGCAATATTCTCTTCATTGTCTTCCAGTTCCGGATGGTATATCATTTTGGAAAACTCAAAGATGATTTTGTCTTCAGGACTCCGGATCACAAAACCGGGGACAATGGGAATCTGATAACGCAAGCTTAGCTTTGCCACACCTTTCCAGTGTGAAGCGGGATATCCCAAAAAATCCAGAATGATACCTTTGCTACCGGCATTTTGGTCTGCCATAATTGCTACAACGCGCTTTTCAGAAAGGTCGGAGATGATTTTGCGCAGACCATGCTTCATATCGATAATATGCATTCCGCTACGTGTTCTGATGGCATTTGTGTAGGCATCAAAGAGTGTATTCCGTTGTTTCTTTACAATCACGCTTAGAGGAATTCCCTGGAGCGGTAGAATCCTTGCTGCTTCCCAGTTTCCGAAATGAGCTGCTGCCATCAAGACTCCTTTGCCTAGATTTCGAGCTTCTTGCATATATTCGGAGCCTACGATAATCGACTTTTCGCTTAAGGCACTATCGTCCATAAAGTACTCTTCTAATATGTTCAAGGCCATTTGACGATAGATTCCTCTGATCAAGCAGTTTATTTTGGCTGTAGACCAAGTGGGATACACATGTCTGATCTGAGTATCAGCTACATCCCTGCGAATGCGCAGATGATAACCGATGGTCATGAATAGAAACATAATGATCGCTCTGCAAATCCTGTAGGGTAATGCACCAAGCAGGGCTATCAAAGCTCTAAATGGATAGTACTCCAAGGCGTTCTGAATGGCTTTACTATTGGTCTTCAAAGTTTATCAGCTCAGCACATTCAGTTTGTTCATCAACACATTTTTGGACACAGCACCGATGGAACTGTCCTGCAGTATACCATCTCGAAAAAACAAAAGAGTGGGAATACTCATCACACTATGCTTTCCAGCTAGTTCGGGATAATCGTCCACATTTACTTTACCGATTGTAATATCTTGATGCTCGGATGCCAATTCTTCCAAAATGGGAGCAATCATATTGCATGGGCCACACCATGGAGCCCAGAAATCAATGATAACCTTTCCTTGTGCAATAACATCAGAAAAGTTCGTATCTGTAACTTCTATTATCATGTGATACTCCTTATTGTCCTTTATAGAGAAGATAAGTGCATCCTGACTCCATGCAAGCTCCTAATGGCAATCGACTAATTGTAACCCAAAACAGGTTTCAACTGATTCATTGTTGAGCTACGATTATACAGATTGCTTGCTGGAAAAGCAAACTCCCCAAACCATAATCGTTTAGGATCGGGGAGTTCACGATCTCGTGTGCTCTGGCAAAGCTACAAGTATGTCCAGGCTTTATTAGAAAAAGAGATCTCTGTTTCCAGCTTTCAACTCGGTCAGTTTCTCAATCACGGATTGCTTCATCTTGGGATCTTCGATCTTGGCAATCTCCCTGTCAATTAACTCTAATCCGCTCTTGCGGGTACGCTCTGATGAGAAATCGAAGAGGTATTCCGCAAAAGTAAGCAGAGCATTGGGAGTGCAAAACCTTTTCACAAAACCGGGGATGGCAAATTCCATAAAATGCTCACCCGTTCTACCAGCTCTGTAACAGGAAGTGCAAAACGATGGGATGTAACCACCTTTAGCAAGTTCATAGATCACATCGTCCAAAGATCGCGTATCACCCAGTACAAACTGGGATTTCTTGCGAGACTCATCATCCTTGTGTGAATAATCGCCTACACCGATTGAGCTTCCGGCATCGATTTGCGAGACTCCAAAGCGCAGAACTTCATTGCGAATTTCAATTGATTCGCGAGCCGTAAGAATCATGCCGGTATAAGGTACGCTGAGACGAATAACAGCTACCAACAGTTTGAAGTCTTCATCCGATACCCTGAAAGGAGGATGCTGGGTAAAAGCGGTTCCAATGGCAGGTTCGATGCGCGGGAATGAAATGGTATGAGGACCTACGCCAAAGGTATCTTCCAAATGAATGGTATGATACAATAATGACATTACCTCAAAGCGCCAATCATACAAACCCATCAACGCACCAATGCCCAGATCGTCGATCCCTGCCTTCATGGCACGGTCTAAGCCGTCCAAGCGCCACAGAAAGCTGCTCTTTGGACCCTTGGGATGTAGTTTTTCATAAGTCTTCTGGTGGTATGTCTCCTGGAATATTTGATAGGTTCCGATACCAACAGACTTAACCACCCTGTACCCTTCAATATCCATGGGAGCAGCGTTTATGTTTACTCTGCGAATTTCACCCTTCTTGTATTTGGTGTCATATACCGTTTGCACTGTCTCCGCGATGTACTTCGGATCATACATCGGATGCTCACCATAGACCATGATAAGACGTTTATGTCCCGTCTCAACCAAAGATTTGGTTTCTTCAACCAATTGTTCGTGACTGAGGGTGCTGCGTTGGCATTCTTTGTTCGATATACGAAATCCGCAATAAACGCAGTCGTTTACACATTCGTTACCCACGTAAAGAGGTGCAAATAGAACAATACGGTTTCCATATATCCGTTCCTTCAGTTCATGTGCCCCTTCCATGATCATCTTTCGCAATTCTGGATCTTTAACGTTGACTAGAGCTGCGGTTTCTGCTGGTTCCAATCTGTTCTTATCCAGTGACTTTTGGATGATGTCCCTGATTCTGCTTGCGGAAGCGTTTTTTTCACTTTCCAGCAAAGCTTCGATCGTGGCATCTGGGATAAAGGATTTGATTCCTTCTGTGCTAATCTTCATTTTTATCTCCTGGTTCAATTTTCAAAGTCTGTGTTTTCACTCTCACACCGTCCAACATGCCCATCTTTCCAGAAAATGCTCCCATCTCGGAAGTTTCCATTTCCATGATCAGAAAGATAACAGATGCACCCCAATCCCGCATAGGATAGCCCACCCGCAACAATATATGCGGGGCATGACTATGCAGCATTTCACTAACAGGTTGAAAGGCCTTTTCGATATCATCTACGATGATGGTTACCACATGTCTTCTTACTGTCATAATTCTTCCAATGATAGCGAAAAGAGAATACTTTGATGGCACAATCAGGAGGATTTCATTCCACCCTTGATGCCAGAACGAATCTCTCATCGCAGGTATTTTGTACCATGATAAAATGGAGATGAAATCTGGCAAGAGAAAATTATGGGTTGACAAATATGACATTTTTATCAATTTTGTTTGATTATCGAAATTCATTGATAACAAAAGATTTAAAGAGACATAGCCTATGAAGAAATACATGCTAATATACAGCTTAATAATATTGACCAGCATGGCTCATGCTTCCAGCTTCAGTTGGTTTTCACAGTCTGACGCTCGCTGGGGATCGGACCGTCTGGGGCACGGTACATCAATTGCCAGAAGCGGATGTGTGGTGTCCTGCTTATCCATGCTACTCAATGCTGAAGCATCAAACCCTTACATGACACCGGATAAACTGAATGATTGGCTAAGTAAAAACGGTGGTTATTCCGGTAACAATATGCGGTGGCAAATTCCCGGGCTCATCGATGGTGATGGTTTGGGAATGGAATTGGAAAATCGTAGTACAAAGTATAACGATTGGGATTTTCTGGCTTCAGAACTTGAGAAGGGTAACAAGGTCATTGTGAAAGTAGCAGGCAGGCGTTCCCACTGGGTTCTGGTTATAAGGCAAGACGGACCCAAAGACAAAGCATCCTCCTACATCGTTAATGATCCCGGTGTGCAAACCTATGAAGAGCGTACTCTCGCTTTTTGGGGAGGCTTCCGTTCTGCGCGAAGCTACAGCGGAAACTGGTTGGATGAACAGGCTTTCAATTTGGGCAGTGAGATTAATGTGGTTCCCATTGCTCCAGAAGAGGAGTTCCTTTACGATATTTACAATCTTCCCCGTCCAGCTGATGTCTTTGTTTCTTTGCAAAACAATCTTGATGTAGAGATACAAGGCTATTTCATCCTGGCACTTTTTGATTCGGAAGGAAGCTTCATATTTACGATAGACTACGACTATGGGCACATAGATGCCAATGGAGAGATCGACCTGCTCTATGAAATGCTGGATTATAGTCCCTTGGAGAACGAAGCGAATACACTTAAAATAGTATATAGTAAGTACTTCTCAGCCATGCCTTCCAGTTACGACACACTGAACCTAGAACCCATCGGGGTACGAAATCATACAAAAGTGTACCCTGAATTAACTGAATAATAAAACTCCTCACTTTGTTTTTTGGGACTGGACTCAATCGCAAACTACTTTAACAAGAAATCAAATGAATTTGAACCCAAAGAATCATATATAAATAAAAGTCTGGCACTATTCTTGCGTATATTGTTATTGAAGCCCACTGGGCTCCGAGCTCGATAGGAATTTAGTATAAAAATATAGGAGAGATCATGAAGAAGTATCTCATCATGCTCATGTTAGTTGCATTGTCGGCACTGTTGGCCGCCAATTCAGGAACCATTCAATTGCAACGGGGTGTTACCCAAGCGGAAATCCTTCGCAGCGATAGTTATGGCCTAAATGTAAAATTTGCGATAAACGCACTAGATTATCAAGAAGTACAAAGCAAGGAAGGTGTTTTTACTCTGCTTACTGCCAGAGACTTCACTACTACAAATAAAATCGGCGAACCTCGCCTGCCCTTGATGCGGAAGATAATTAGCGTACCCTTGGGTGCTGATCCGCAGATCAGGCTTAGCAACACCCAGCGCATGAACTTATCTTTGGGAGAAAAAGGTGTGCACTATCCCATTATACCTGTTCAGGAAAGTGTGGCCAAATGCGATAATCCCGAAGATCTAACCTTTATTGTGAACCGCGATTTTTATAATGGAAACCGCAGCACTTCAATTCCTACAGTTCAACTGGAAGAGCTCGGAATGCTCCGTGGTGAGAGGCTGTTTGCGCTCGATTTTATTCCTGCAAACTACAATCCCCAATCAAAAAGCTTGGACATAGTTCTCAGCACCGAAGTCGAGATCAGTTTCCAGGGAGCCGATCTGCTTGCCAGCTCCGAACTGAAAGCCAAGACTGTTTCTCCGGCTTTCAGCAGTACTTTAGCTTCCAGTGTGTGGAATTACCAAGATACGAGAACCAGCGTGATGCGCTACCCCATCGGTTATGTGATAATTTCACCTGCAAGCTTTGTGAGTGCCATGCAACCTTTTGTGGATTGGAAAACCAAAGAAGGCTACAATGTAACTGTAGCCACCATCGAGAACATCGGCAACAACTACACCAGCATACAGAATTACATGCAAGGGCTGTGGAACAGTGCTACTACTCAGAACCCCGCTCCCAGCTATCTATTGATTGTAGGTGATGTGGCTCAGGTAGTTTCCGGCACTTCGACTATCCCAGGGGATTCACATCCTTCAGATTTGGGCTACGTTCGTCTTCAGGGCACAGATTATATGCCAGAAATGTATTTTGGCAGATTCTCGGCAACCACTGTGGCTCAGGTAACCAATCAGGTAAATAAAACTCTCACGCACGAAATGTATAGCATGCCAGATGATAGTTATCTGGCTGATGCTGTCTTAATAGCCGGAATGGACTCTTGGTATGCCAGTTCTCATGGCAACGGCGCAATCAATTATGCGACCCAGAACTATTTTAATGCAGCCCACGGCATAGACCCCCACACCTACCTCTATCCCAACTCCGGCAGCAGCCTCACCCAAATCCGCAACGATATTTCTGAAGGTGCAGCATACGTAAACTACACTGCTCATGGTGGTGTCACTGATTGGAGCGATCCGAACTTCACAATATCTCACATCAATGCACTTCAAAATGAGAACAAATACGCGTATGTAATCGGTAACTGCTGCCTCACCAGCAAATTTGATCAAAACGAATGCTTCGCTGAAGCTTGGTTGAGAGCTGTCAATAAAGGTGGAATCATATACATCGGTGGCACAAACAGCACTTATTGGGATGAAGACTATTGGTGGGCAGTTGGCGCTAAAGGCAATGCTAACGGTCAAGCTCCCGCTTATAATGCCAACATTTTGGGCTCATATGACGCGCTTTTTCACGATCACAATGAAGCCTTTGAAGATTGGGCATACAGTGCCGGAGCAAATACCATGATGGGTAATCTTGCTGTAGTACAAGGAAACAGTAGCCTGATAAACTACTACTGGGAGATATATTCCATCATGGGCGATCCCTCTTTGATGCCATACATTGGTATTCCGGCAGTGAACTCAATGCAGACACCAGAGACTCTTTTCCTCGGCTTAGGTAGTCTGGAAATCAATGCCGATCCCTACTCCTGGGTCTCTATTTCCAAAGATGGACAGATCCATGGTGTGGGACTTACCGACGCAACGGGCTATTTGAACCTGGAGTTTGATCCCTTTACCGAGCCTGGATATGCGGATATCGTTGCCACCAGATCTCAAAGACGTCCTCTAATTTCTACCATAAACGTAATTCCCAATGAAGGGCCTTATGTAACCGTAAGCCCCATCACTATCAACGACGATAATGGCACAGCCGAAGCCGGCGAAGCCATAGATATAGACCTCAGCTTCAGCAATGTTGGCATCCTTGCTGCCGAGAACCTGACAGTAAGTATCTCTACTGAAAGCCCTTGGATATACATCCCTCAGAATGTTGCCGTGATCGACGATATATCTCCCGATGGCAGCATCACAGTCCCCTCGATCTTCTCTATTATGATTGATCAGGGCACTCCGGATCAACACGAAGCTGAGCTTACCATCACAGTTAGTGACGGAGATCACGAATGGGTATCCGAACGCAGTATTACTGTGAATGCACCAAATGTGATCATCAGTTCAGTGGCTTACTTCGATCCCAATAATAACGGCATCTTTGAAGCAGGTGAAAGCATAAATATTACCTTGAATATTACTAATAACGGCCACATGAGTGCCCAAAGTGGCACTCTCAATCTGATTCTAAACAGCGATCTTGCATCATTGCCTTTATCCAGCTTTGTGATTCCTGGAATAAATGTCGATGGCAATATTCCACTTACCTTCAATCTGAACATCTCTGAGGAAGCAGAATTGGGTACGACCATTGCATTGGGTGTAGCGCTCGATATGGGTGTCCAAATGATCAACCAGGGACTGATAATACCGGTTGGTGCAGTAATGGAAGGCTTTGAAACCGGAGACTTCAGTTCTTTCGCATGGCAAAATAACAGTGCCAACCCCTGGACTGTCGTAAACACCCAGCATAACAGTGGTACTTATTCAGCAAAGAGCGGAACGATCGGAAACAACACCAACACAGATCTCAGTATAACTGTGGACGTTTTATCTGAAGGAGATATCAGCTTCTATCGCAAAGTCTCTTCCGAATCTTCATACGATAAACTGATGTTTTACATTGACGGAGAAGAGAAGGGAAATTGGAGCGGGACAGTGGATTGGTCTCAGGTTAGCTATGCAGTTGAACCCGGAACCAGAACCTTCAAATGGAGCTATGTAAAAGATGTGAGCATGACTGGTGGTAGCGATTCGGCATGGATTGATGATATCAGATTCCCCTCAAGCGGGTCAAGCGAACTGGCGATGGCCTATACTACCACACAATCTATCGACTTTGAAGAAGTATTCCCAAACACCAGCTACAGTGAGGATTTAATCCTGCGCAATCTGGGTACAGCTGACCTTAGCGGTGTGATCACTCTGCCTGCAGCTTTCACTCTGGTCTATAATGGCCAAAACCTGCCCAATGATTACTTCTATATCATCTCCCCCGGCGCAACCCGAACCTTTAATATCGCTCTCGAAACCGGTTCGTCTGTATCAACGATCAACGAAGTACTAGTGGTAACCACAAACGATCCTGACCTGGCAGAGATTCAGATACCGATTACAGTGGAACCCAGTTCAAACGGAATTCAAGTGAACCCCGTTGTTACTGCGCTGAATGGCAACTTCCCAAATCCTTTCAACCCGGAAACCACTATCAATTTCTCACTGAAAGAAGCCGGAAATGTAAAACTGAATATATTCAACATCAAGGGACAATTGATTAGAACCCTTGTGAATGCTCCCATGAATGCTGGCAAACACCAGATGGTGTGGAACGGAAAAGATAACAACGGTACTTCCGTCTCAAGCGGATTGTATTTATACAGAATGGAAGCTGGAAGCTATCGTAGTACCAAAAAAATGATGTTGATGAAATAAATGGAACATGAGGCACCATCCTCTGGGTGGTGCCTCTCTGATATATGGATAAAATTGAATAGAAATGGAGGATATAATGAAGAGACTCATTATATTGCTAGGCCTGCTACTGAGTTTGCAGATTATACTCAGAGCTGAAGTTATGGAAATCGCCAATTATGATAACGGTATCCAGCTGCTTCAAAGCAGCTCTTCTGAGATGATTCTGGAAATGAAACTTGGCGCATTCGAGCGTGAAGCGCTTTCAATAAATGATGATACATGGTACAATCTGAGCGTAAAGAACGGCGGATTGACTCTGGAACAAGGACTTCCTCAAGTACCCATCCTTGCAGGAAGTGTAATTATTTCTGCAAATGCGAGAATGGTAATGGAGACAATGGAGACTGAATATCTTGATCTGAAGATGAAGATAGCCCCCTCCAAAGGAAATCTGACTCGCGATATCAATCCTGAATCCATTCCCTATACCTTCTCGGAGTTTTACAAAAGCTCCGATTATTACCCAGAAAACCATACAGAACTAAGCGAGCCCTTTATCCTGAGAGACTACCGCGGTATTAGTGTTCGTTTCAAACCTTTCGTGTACTACCCCGAAACTGGAATCACTCGTGTATATACCAGAATCAAGGTAAAGCTATCTCAGGATGGTAGTGACCTTACAAACGCTCTTAGCTTCTCCAAACACAGTTATGCTGCCGAATATAGCGAAATCTACCGGAACATGTTCTTGAACTTCGCTGAAGCTAAGTATCCCTCAATCGACGAAGAAGGCCGAATTCTTGTTATTACAAACTCCATGTTTGACAATGCCATCCTACCCTGGGTGAATTGGAAAAAGCAAATGGGTTTCGATGTAAGTGTGGTAGACTACCAGGTTGCAGGGCCAAGCGCATCTCAGATAAAAACATATATCCAGAACCAATATATCTTGAACGACGGATTGATGTTCGTTCAGATCATGGGTGACGCCCCTCAGGTACCATCCCTTTCCTATAATGGTGGAGGCAGTGATCCCTCGTTTGCCTTACTCGCTGGTAATGATAATTACCCTGAAATCTTTGTGGGACGCTTTTCTGCACAGACTGTGGCAGAAATGGAGACCCAGGTACAAAGAAGCATAGAATATGAGCGCGACCTGCAAAACGATGCCACATGGTTGCAAAATGCCATGGGTATAGCCTCTGAAGAAGGTGGCGGATATCAAGGTGATAATGGCGAGAGCGATCAGCAACACATGGAGAATATCCGCACGGATTTGCTAGGATACGGTTACACCTCTGTTGACCAGATGTATGCAAATATGGGCGCAACTGCTTATGCCGTGGGTAACAACATCAATACTGGGCGTGGTTTCATAAACTACGTGGGACATGGCTCCGATACTTCATGGGTTACCACAGGATTCAATAACAACAATGTAAATGCCCTTACAAACGACAATATGTTGCCTTTCATTGCTTCTGTAGCTTGTGTGAACGGCAACTTCGTGAGCCGAACTTGTTTCGCAGAAGCTTGGATGAGAGCTACAAACAACGGTAATCCCACCGGTGCTGTAGCAATCTACGCTTCTTCCGTGAACCAGGGTTGGAACCCCCCCATGCGTGCCCAAGATGAAATCACCGATCTTTTGATTGCTGAAGCCAAACACAGCATCGGTGGTCTGTTCTACAATGGTTCATCAAAGATGATCGAAGTATACGGTAGCGATGGTGCAGATGAGTTTAAAAACTGGCATATATTCGGTGATGCATCACTGATGGTAAGAACGAAGACTCCCACTGAAGCACTTGCTGAATACAATCCTGTCCTGCTCATCGGAATGCAGAGTCTGGATGTTACTACAGAACCCTATGCCAGACTCTCATTGAGTGCTGAAGGTACAATCTACGGTATAGCTACAGCAGATGCCAATGGAACCGCTCTTTTGAACCTGGACATATTACCGGAACAGCCCATGAATCTCACTCTTACCATTACCGCTTTCAATAAGGTTACTCATATTGGTACGGTTGAGGTATTACCTGCAGACGGACCTTATATAATCGTAACCGGAGTAAGCGTTGAAGACGATAATGACAACAACCCTTCCCTGGGCGAGATCGTTACAATTCAGGTGAATATGGAGAATGTAGGAAGTGATCCCGCGGAAGGTGTCAGTGTGTCTGCAATCACCAGCGATCCTCACCTGACAGTAGTTGGAGATGCGGAGATCATAGACTACATCAACCCGAATACCATCGGCTCTACATCAACTGGAATCCAGCTCCAAATCAGTGATTCTGTGCCTGATCAATACTCTGCGGCTTTTACTGTGCTGGTTACTCTGCAGGACGGCTCGGAATACAACTACGATCATGAGATTGTCATCAATGCTCCCCGTATTGTCTGGGGATCACTTCAAATAAATGACAGCCAAGGAAACAACAATGGTAGAGTGGATCCCGGAGAAAGCTTCACGATCAGCATTCCTATAAGCAACCTGGGACATGCTGACTGCCCTGAATTATTCAGTTCCATCACGATTGAAGGTGGAGAAACCATTATAAGCCCCATCGTGGATACCATCCCGCTTATTAGCGCTGGTAACTCCAGTGAGTTGATTTACAATATTGCACTATCTTCTCAAATCGAACCAGGTTCCACCATATCAATAAACATAATAGCATCTTATGCCCAAACTGTGTTAACCAATACTTATGCCGTCATCACCGGTATCCTGATGGAGAACTTTGAGAATGGTATGAGTAACTTCCCCTGGACTTTTACCGGAGGAAACTGGATCAGCACTGAGAATGGTTATCAAGGCAGTCTTGCAGCTCAAAGCGCTCCCATCAATCACAATCAAACCACTTCAATGAGCATCACGCTCACCAATCCCTCCGACGGTTTTGTATCCTTCTGGAAGAAAACCTCATCCGAAGCAAACCACGACTATCTGAAATTCTTCGTAAACGGAATGCTCAAAAACCAATGGAGCGGCATTGATGAAGATTGGGAACAAGTTAGTTACATTGTGCTTGCTGGAACCAACACCTACCGTTGGGAATATGTGAAAGACAGTTCTGTCTCTGCCGGAAACGACTGTGTGTTGATCGACGATGTTCTGTTCCCCGCTGAAGATTCTGATACCGGACACCCGATAATGGTGATCGATCATACCAGTCTCGATTTTGGGAATATTGAAATCGGTACCGAAGAGGTTCAGAATCTCACTATTAGCAATACTGGAGACGCACTTATGCTGGGCAGTGTAGTATTGCAGGAGCCATATAGCCTGCTATCCCAGAACTCTTATTTGAACAACATGAATTTCACTGTTCCAGCGGGAGAAAGCCTGATTCTTAGCATTGCTTTCCGCCCAATTGAAAAGGGTGATTATGATGCTGAGCTTCAAATAGACAGTGATGATCCGGATAATCCTTCAGTTATCGTCACACTATCCGGCAGTTCTTCAACATCAGACCCAAATGATATGGTGAATCCGGTGATTACAGAACTGAGAGGCAACTATCCAAATCCCTTCAATCCCAACACCAGCATATCTTTCTCTTTGAAAGACAGAGAATATGTGAGCATAGAAATATACAATGTCCTGGGACAACGTGTTAAGACACTCGTCGCTTCCGTTATGAATCCAGGTTCACACACAGTAGCTTGGAACGGAAAGGACAATAACAATCGCAATGTATCAAGTGGCGTGTATTTCTACAAGATGAAAGCCGGAAAATACAGTCACACCAAAAAGATGATCCTGATGAAATAGTATCAAATGACCATACATCGAAAGCCCCTGTCCATAATGGAGAGGGGCT
>JALOBM010000140.1 GCA_023228285.1 Candidatus Cloacimonadota bacterium
TGTTTTTCGGACAGCTCACCAATGCGTGCCAGCATTACTCCTCCAAGCCCGCCGCTTGTGATTTCTGCGTCTGAGTGAGAACTAAGTGTTTTTATGATCTCAACAACAAGCAGAGGAAGTCCTTCGCTTTCTTTGTAGAAATAGTCAGTCTCCCTGGATTCCATGAGTTTTTTGTCGAGGAAAAGCCGGCAGAAAGAGGTGGTCTCTGCTCTATCGAAGGGCTTTAGTGATATCTGGATCAGATCGATCATTCCGCTGTTATTGATCCGCTGAAGTTTTCTTGCTGCATATTCACTTTTTTCGGGTCGGGTAGTTATGAATATTGCTGCAGGGATCGGAAGTGTGGTCAGAAAAGTCTCAAGAAGCAAGAGAGACTGCTTGTCGAACCAGTGCAGATCTTCGATCACCAGGAGAAGCTTCCTGCCCGATGAGACCTGGGCCATCAATGCACTTACAGTCTGCCCTATGACTACGGGAGTCTTTTCAGACATCTTTACGAAATCAGCATTATACGCCAAACGCCTCTCGCTCATAAAATTTGGGAAGACTCCGGCAAGGAGTGAAAGATTAAGTCCACAGTCATTAAGTTTTTCAGAATCAGCGTACAGAGCGGCATGAGAAACCAGGCTGTTCCATGACGAGTATGGGTAGTCAAGCCCGGCTTCGTATGACATCGTTGAGAACAGTATGCTTCTTTCATTTTCCAGCATAGACAGCATTCTGCGTACAAGCGACGTTTTCCCTACTCCGGCCTCTCCCTCTATCAGGAAAACTACTTTTTGATCCTGTTTTTTTGCTATTCTGTCAAGGATCAGCTGTTGTTCATTTTTTCTGCCGTAAAAATAAGATTCCGGGTTGTCCCCGATACTATCCTTACTGTTTTCGGATATTATCACCCTTCTATAAAAATCCTCGGCTCTTGTCGAAGGGTTCAGTCCGATTTCATCTATCAATCTCGATCTGTATGCTTTGTAGAGGATAGCAGCTTTTGCAGCACCTTTGCGTCTGAAGTACAGATCCATAAGCTCAAGGACTGAATCCTCGTCAAAAGGATCCAAGGAGACAAGTTTTTCCAAAGATTCTTCCAGCTTATCTTCGTCCTCGGCATCATAGCATAACGTTATCCTCACTCTGAGGCTTTCAATAATTTCTTCTTTGATCCGTGATCTTGCAGAGAAAAGCCACTCATTGAATTCGTTGTTATCGGGAATGTTAAAATTTTTCAGCAGTTCCTCGCATATATCAGGCTGTATTATGTTTGATGTATTTTTGAGCAACTGGATCTGTTCAAGGTCTGATCCAGCGTTTGCCAACCACACATAACGCCGGTCTGAAAGCAAGAAATCCCTGGGAAGATAGCGCTTTAAAAGATATAAAGCATTACGAAAGTTGTTTTGGGCTGATAATTCATCCTTACTGTCCCAAAGCAGATAAGTAAGTTTTTCACGTTCAGATTTACCCTCAAGCGCCAAATAGTATATTATGGCCTCAGCTTTTTTAAGAGGCAGGTTAAGTCTTTCTCCGTCAACATTAATGGAAGGGCTTCCCATTATTTTAATTTTGACCGACATAGCTGCCTCCTTCAATTCAGAAGTACTAACGTATTTTTGCATTTATATCCACAATAAAAATACAAAAATCCTGAAATAATCCTAACAACTTCTGCTTCAACATCAGACCACTATTATAATATACAAACAAATCAGTGGAAAACACTGAAATATTATTGCATAGAGGCTAATTTATCTCCCCGATCACCTTTTCAACTGATGCAACAAGAGTCCCCTCATGAATTAACTCGGCTGCTAGCTTCTGATCTTTGTAAAATATTCTGTCGTTTTCCATGAAATCTATTTTGCTTCTGACTAATTTGTATGCTTCAGATGTACCTTTTCCCATTTTCTTTTTTTCCTGAAGATCTATTGCCTGAGCTGCACTCATCAATTCTATCCCCAGTACTGTCGTGACATTGTCGACGATCGTTGCGGCCTTTCGTGCCCCGATAGTCCCCATGCTCACATGGTCTTCCTGCCCTGCAGAGGTCGGGATGGAGTCCACGCTGGACGGATGAGCGAGGACTTTATTCTCTGAAACCAAAGCGGCGGCTACATACTGGGGGATCATATACCCGCAGTTGATCCCGCCGTTTTTGACAAGGAAGGCCGGCAGCCCATGGTTTAGCGCAGGGTCAATGAGCTTCGCTATCCGGCGTTCTGAAATATTACCAAGCTCTGAAACCGCTATTCCCAATGTATCTGCTGCGATGGCTACAGGTTCTCCATGGAAATTTCCGCCTGAGTAAACTTCACCTGTTTCAATAAACACAACGGGATTGTCTGTTACGGCATTCAATTCGTTTTCGATCACAGAAGAAACATAATCCACAGCAAGACGGCTGGCGCCGTGTATCTGCGGGATGCATCTCAACGAATATGAATCCTGCATTCTTTTTTCACCCTGTTTTGTCGTATACTCGCTTCCTTCCAGCAAGCGGCGTAAGTTCGAAGCAGAATCCTTCTGCCCTGAATGGCGCCGAATTTCATGTATGCGAGGATCGTAAGCATCTGTTATTGCGCTGAGTGATTCAGCTGTGAGTGCTCCGATTATGTCGGCAGCTTTCAGCAGCATTTTAGCGTCCCAAAGGGCATGAGCAGCTACAGAGGTCATGCATTGAGTGCCGTTTATCAGGGCCAGACCCTCTTTAGCCTTAAGTTCAACGGTGGGTATTCCTGCTTTTTCCATAGCATCCCTGCCTTCAAGCACCACACCGCCATATTCAGCCTCTCCGAGGCCTATCATCGGCAGGACCATGTGCGCCAGAGGACAAAGGTCACCGCTTGATCCAACAGATCCTTTCTCGGGTATAACAGGGTGGACACCTTTATTCAGCATCTCGATCAAGGTTTCAATAATTACAGGACGGACCCCGGAATATCCGTTCATCAGCGAATTGGCTCTCATGACTAGCATGCCTCTCACAACATCTTTTGGCAGAGGTTCACCGACACCTGCAGCATCAGCAAGGATAAGATTGATTTGAAGGAGATTGATTTCATCTTCCGGGATCGCAATGTCTGAAAATTTACCAAACCCGGTGTTTATCCCATACATGGGACGACCTTCTTTAAGTAGTTTATCAACAAGATCCCTTGATGTTTGGACAATTTTGAGAGCTTCCTCAGAAATTGATACTTTCCTCGCTTCTCGCGTTATTGAGACTAAATCTTGAACATTAAGGTTTTTTCCATTTAGTATTATTTTTTTCACCTTTAACGAGTCCTTTCTAGGATATAAAAATTTAAAATTTTTAATAATTGGAGAAAGAGTGTCTTTTAGAATAACAATGACACTCTTTCTCCAATATTACACACTGATTATACTGAATATGATCGTTCTTACTGTTTCGGTGTTATTTTCTTGAAGTACACAAATTCTCCGTCTTTTGCCTCGACCAATACGCCTGTTTTGCCCTTAGGATTATGGACTGCATCCATTGTCAAAGGGCTGTGCATAAGTTTAAGGCCGGATGTCTTCTCAAGAGCATTGCGTACTTTAACGGGATCTGTACTCTTTGCCCGTTCAATGGCATCCTTGACCCAATAGACACTGTCATAGGCCATGACCGCATTCATAAATTCCTTGCACTCAGTTCCGGAAAGCTTTTTGTAATCTGCAAAAAATTTCTGCAGAGCCGGGTCAGCTTTATCAAGATGGCTTGCCCAGAATGTGTTCTTCATTGCCTCGTTGCCGGCAACTTCCCACATGTAGTCGCCAAAGCCGTCCCCGCCAATGATTGGGATCCTGAGTC
>JALOBM010000141.1 GCA_023228285.1 Candidatus Cloacimonadota bacterium
TTCCCACTGCTTCTTGCTTCAGACCTTGCCGTTGCCAAGAGCGCCCTTGATCTCATGTTGACTTCCCGCTGGTGAGGTGTCAGGACTTCTTTCAGTCCATCGGCACAGAAAGCATTCTTGGCAAACCAAAAAAGCCACCGTGAATCCGGTGGCTCTGTATCTCTTTTGTTTTTTAACTCTAGTGGATTTGAAGTTCCTTTAGATGTTCGATGTATGCCTCAACTCCACCGGGTTGGTATCCAGTACGTCCGATTTCTTTTCCCTCTTCATCAACAAGTAGAATAGTTGGATAACCCTGTACACCAAATTGACGCATCAGCTTGTCGTTTTGTTGCTTCAGTGCGACACTTTGTTCTATTTGGTGAGGAAAGTCCAACTTCAAAAGAATCAGGTTTTCTCTCGCATACTTGGTAAAGGCTTCCTGCGTAAATACTTCAGAACTAAGCCGCTTGCACCAACCGCACCAGTCTGATCCGGTGAAGTTCACCAATACTGTGCGATTTTGGGTTTTAGCAGTAGCAATGGCCTGATCCCAGTCCTCTATCCAAGTACCCGGTTCATAATCCTGTGAGGATTGAACTTCGTTCACTTTCTGTTCAGACACTGAAACCTTGTCTTTAGCAGCGGGATTGCAAGCCCAAAGTAAAGCCATGGATACCATTAGGATTGTCAGAGAGTGTCTCATAGATTCACCTCGGTTCCGTTTATCAATACTTTTACTACTACTTTTGCTGCTTCTTTCAGCATAGCATATACCCCGCAGTACTTCTCGGTCGAGAGTGTCACAGCTTTCACAATCTTGTCTTCAGGCAGATTACTCCCTGTGAATTTGTATGCGATTGTTATGGTATGATATACTACAGGATGGTCCTTTGTGGGTTCTCCTTCAGCTTCCATTTCGAACGAATAATCTTTAACCTGCATTTTTTGAAGAATTGATACAACATCCATTCCCGAACAACCGGCTAAAGCGGTTAACAAAAGAGATTTAGGGCGGGGTCCTGTATCGTTCCCGCCATGCTCTTTGTCCACATCCATCATTACATGATGACCTGCAACCAGAGAATCAAAACTGAGATCTCCGGTCCATTTGGTTACAACTACACCAGCCATAACTATATCTCTATGTAGGAATCCTTCAGTACTTCTTCGTACTTCTCTACGTAGGTTTTGAAGCCCTTGTAAATATCAGCTATCTCTTTTTGAGACAATTTGTCCAACAGACTCTTTTGCTGGTCAAGAACCGTCTTCTGGCTGTTTTCGGCAAGCTTCATTCCCTTTTCAGTAATGATGGCAAACCAGCAACGGCGATCTTCTTCGCTGGGCCTGCGTGTAACCAGTTTTTTGTTGACCAGGTTATCCATAATACGAGTAACACGGCTGTGAGAAACGCTCAAAACCTTTGCCAGTTCATTCATATTGGCAGGGGTTTTGGTGTTGTAAAGGTGGTTCAGTAGCATGCATTCCATGCGTCCTGCTTGGAGGCAAGCCTTCTGAGTGTAATCAATGTCACTGAGTACAACTTGAAGGCGGGTAACGAGTTCGTGGAACTTTTCAGGGTAGTTTGTCATTTTTTCTCCATACGTTTTTTCGTTGTCACTTAATTCCAAGAAGTTTATCTATCTTGGCTTTATTAAAAACCGATAGTTGTATGATTATTGATCCAGGTCTGCGGGATACCCGATTGACCTGTCTTGCGAACCATGTCGCTAAGGGCTCTATTGTCCCTGGATACGTCAACTCTTTATATATGAAACCACTAGATTTCAAATAACTCTTTAGCTTCTTACACCATGAGCATGTAGGTGTACTGTATATTACTATGTTCAGTATTTCCATGATACTCCATGAATCACATTATATAGCAAACATTGAGAAAGCCAAAACTTTTTTTTGTCTTTAAAAAACACGTTTAAATAACATCGAAATCCGGGCATGGGAATCATTGTCATTCCGTAATAGTGCATCAATTTATCTTATTGATTGATATACAATAAGGCACTCATATACCCATTGCTGGACAAAAGTTAATGATGCCCCCATATTTGTCAAGGTGTTTCTATTTCATTGATAATACACCCTGAATATTTCCCAAATTCTAATGAATATTGTTACCGTCTGTGCGCAATGAATCTGGATGTGATGGTAAATCCCAGAAATAATAGTGTATGCAATATTATTATCGATCCGGAAATAGTCCAGATTGAGACTCATCCTGACCTGAAGAAGAAATAACTTGCCACAATGGCCTGCCCAAGGATGATGGGTTTTGTAAACGATATGTGAAGGAAGCTATTATGCCATCAACTTTTGTATGCACGGATTGTGGCTTTGAAACCGGCAAATGGAGTGGAAAATGCCCAAATTGCGGTAGCTGGAGCACACTGAAAGAAAGCAGCCGAATCATCGGTAAGAACAAGATCACACATCAAAACAGTCCACGACACAAACCCGAGAAGATTGTGAAGATAAGCGGTGTAGCCGAAGAGAGAATGAGCACTGGCTGTTCAGAACTAGATCTGGTTTTGGGAGGAGGCATAGTATCCGGCATGCTGATCTTGATAGGCGGAGAACCCGGAATAGGAAAATCGACTTTGATGTTGCAATTGGCAGAGTGGCTGGGGCAAAGTGGGAAAAAAGTACTGTATTGCTCCGGAGAAGAAAGCACAGCCCAGATTCATATGCGCAGTAAACGACTCAATGTGAAAAGCGAAAACATCCTGCTATTGTGCACCAATGACACAGAACACATCATCGACAGTATTGAAGAAGAAGCTCCGGCACTAGCAATTGTGGACAGCATCCAATCCATTAGCTTGAGTAGCATAGATAGTATTCCGGGAAGTATCACTCAGTTACGCGAGAGTACAAACAGGCTGCTAAAATGTGGGAAGCAGAATGGCATACCTATATTTATGGTGGGTCATGTTACCAAGGAAGGTTATGTAGCAGGCCCAAAGATACTGGAGCATATGGTAGATACAGTTCTTTATTTTGAAGGTGAGCTGCGCAATCAATACAAAATCCTGAGGGCTGTAAAAAATAGATTTGGCTCCACCAATGAGATAGGTTTGTTTGAAATGACCAATCTGGGACTGATGCAAGTAGATAGCCCAAATTCTATATTTCTAAGTAATGAACTGGAGCAAATCGGTACCTCAATAGGTTGTATCATAGAAGGAACTCGAAGTTTTATAGTGGAAGTACAATCTCTGGCCACTGGCTCAAACTACGGTACTCCGCAAAGAGTGGTGGTAGGACTGGAGCAGAAGAAGCTTGCCATCCTATTAGCTATATTGGAGAAGAATCTAGCGCTGTATCTGCGGAGCAATGATGTATTCATAAACCTTGCAGGAGGCATTCGATCGGTTGATCCCTCTTTGGATTTAGCCATAATTGCCGCTATCATTAGCAGTCTGAAAGACAGCCCATTACCTCCAAACTCTGTATTTATCGGTGAAGTTGGCTTGAATGGGGAAGTAAGACCGGTATCCCAGCTAGAAGCCCGAGTGTCCGAGGCCGTTAAACTGGGATACACAAACATCTTCGTCTCTGGTTTTGCCCGGATAAAAACGCATACCAAGGTTCACAAAATCAAAGATATCAAGGCTTTGTTTGCAGCAATTACCCAGTGACTCGTCAAGACATGAGTGTCGTTTTCCTACTGGACTGCCATACTCCAATTTGCCTGCTAATCTTTCCTACACCTAAGTGCTTGGAAAATGGAGTGTCGCTAGCGAGAAATAGTTCGTATGTCATTATCCAGCTTTGCGATACCCTTTTAGAG
>JALOBM010000142.1 GCA_023228285.1 Candidatus Cloacimonadota bacterium
CTGAAGCTTCTCCTGCTTGGTGAATTTGCGTTTTTCCATAGACATAATTACACATTTTTATTAGTAATCATGTCCGAAGTGCTAGGGGGCCGTTACAATAGGAGAAGCTAAATTTGTTAATCTTAATCGGGATACAAATAGTCTTCAGAATATCTTTTACTGATCTTCTACAGTTGATTTTTGTAAATAATTCAAAGACAATCAATTAAGAGGGACAAAAAAGTTCTTGGCACTACAAGTGACCCATAATAGAGCGATAAGATTCTTAGATTACTATAGCGTACGAATGGCTGGTGGAAGTGCCACCCCGACTGCTTTGCAAACGTTTGAACACACCCCCCGACTCACAGTACGGATGACGATCCGGGAGGAACCTTCTTCCAGGGTCACTTCCCGCAGAGCTGACAAATCCCGTTTAATGTCTTCCCACTCCAGATCCAGATTCTGCTGGCTGAGTCTCTTGTCCAACTCCTTTTTTAACACCAAGGCCAAGAAGCTGCAGAACACATGACCCCGAATCGTCTCATCCATCTTGTGATAAACCGGACGCGTTTCAAAGACCGTTTTGACATCTCGGAACGCGTGCTCCACTTGCCAGAGCTCTTTGTACTTCAGGGCTACTTCGGCAGCCGGAAGCTGGGTGTTGGTCTGAAGCACCCACTTGCCGTCAAAACGGCGATCAACTAATGTGTTAGCAAGAACTTGTTCCGAACTATCATTAAGTAATTCTTGGTAAGTTGAGGTATTGTTATGTCAACTTTATGCGGCATCATTACTTTTCTGTCTTCATCAAGAATAAACAAATAGGGAGTGTGATTCTCAAAAGTTAAGGGTAATAAGCCAATATCAACTTTATAAACCGGAAAGTTGATATTATGAATTCGCTGATAGGAAAGAATCTTTCTTGGATGGTCTTCATCAGTCAGAACAATAATTCTCTTAAGGTCCAAAATATCAAAAGCTGCTTTTATTGAAGAATACACACTATCTATACAAGCAGAACAATCACCTTTTGATGTCCTAAGAAACAGACAAATATCATCGCCTATTATTGAGTCAAGGAGAGTTTCCTCCATTGAATTAAAAGAGAACACTTTAAAATCCCAATTCAAATATTTCCATTGATTCTCGTATATTTCACTCACTGTTTCAATAAAACAGCTCCTGTTAATTAGCGATTGTGACTGAATGCTCTCCCTACTGTTGATTAGATCAACATGAAGTTTTCTATTAGCAATAATCAATGCCAAAGCTAAAATACAGACTGCAGCAAAGACGATAGAGCTTAAGATTTCAGAAATATTCTTTTTCATTTGAGTTTGGCGATAAAAAGGATTGGGTTTTCTTCAACAGATGACCCACGGATCATTGCAATCAATTCCTTTGTTTTGGATGAATCCTTTGCCCTATTTGGACTGATAAGCCCGTCGGCGAGAAATTTTTTTAAATCTATAATTTCATAGAAACAAGCAACCTCATTTCCTCCCATCTTATAATCCAAAGGGAATAATGGTCCCCCAGAGAAATCGTTTATAAATCCCCAATTCTGATATTGCATGCTTCCAGGAATACAATATCCGGAGTTATCCTCTTTATTGAAGTAAAGTTTCTTCGCCCTTCGATTCTTGTCAATAAAATCGATATATAGAAAATTTGCAAACTCCTTATAACCAACTACCCAACAATAGCTGTCAACATTATTGGAAAGAATGCTGGGTTCCTCCAATAGCTTTTGGGGGATTCGATTTTTCCCTATATTAAAATGGTACTTGGTCTTCACTGATTTTCCATCGAATGAATAAACTGTATCCCAATAGGGCTCCCAATAAATGATCTCCTCTTGATCACTATACAGGGTTCTGACCCTATCAGGCTTTCCTTTCATTGTTGGCCTAGGATGGAACTTTGCTGTAACTGTTAAATCATCGGTAGTTTCCGTAAGGAGAAAACCATCGTTGCGGTATGCATAAACCGAGCCGGTATAAAAAAAGAACCCTTGTTTGGTTTTAATCAAGCCTGTAGCATAGAATGGCATTTTCCGTTCTTGAATGAATTCAAGCTTTGTATTAAATTCTAGAATCTTGCCATTTCCGTTGTCCAGAAGGAAAAGATGATTATCTTTTGGATCAACAGCCATACCGTAAATTTCAAGGAATTCTCCAGGGCCTTTACCAATTTTCCCAATATTCCCCTGAAACCTTCCTTCTTTAGCAAATACGAGCAATGATTTCCCATTATTAGCCATAATTAGAATTCGATCTTGCCAATTCGTAATTGCTTCAATCGATCCGATTAGGCTTTCTTCACTTGTCTCAAGCTTGACAAAACTTACGTCATCAGCAATTTCGCTTAAACTCGGATCCCTTTCGTGCTTGACGAGCTGTGATATTAATATTTCATCGAAATCCTGACAATTACAGATTAGAGAAATTGATAAAATCAAGAAAACTATTATACTTCTCATGTCAATAATGGTGTTTAATTGTTCGTAATATTATATCACTATAGGCTCAGCATATCGATGAAAGGAGCAGCCTGGATTGTCTGGATAACAATACCTATGTCCACAAAAACCTATCTCATTTATATTGCACGTCCAAACGTCTCCTATCAGCTGCATATTAAAGTAGCAAGCCCCAGTTATTACTAGTTGATAAGGGTAGGGTCCCGTCATTTTGCCCAAGCAGTTATTCGGATCCTCAGGAATGGAAAACGAAAGGGAAATTATACCAGAAAGTATAATGATTGCTCCTAGGAAAATTTTTATTCTCTTTAAAGTGTTCATTGTTATTAGATTTATAAATTTTCATTCAATCGGTGTGGCGAACCTCACGTATCTGCATCCCAAACTGGTTGTTAAACATGATGCTGCAGTGCATTGCCCGCACTCCTCATGGTTGCATTCTTTCACTTCGCCCTCAATATTAAGGCCATAATAGCAGATCCCCATAACTCTTGTCCCAGCATTCCAAGTGATGGTTCCAGGAACGTAACAATAATATGTTTCAGCAAAGTTTGCTGTTTCCCATGACGCAAGTGCTAACACAAGTACAAGTATTCCGACTAATAGTTTAGCTTTTTTAACCATGGCTATCTATTTTTAATAAAGAAAGTTTCCTATATCTGATGTACGGAGAAATATTAACCCCATTTTATGCATTAGAAATTCGAAATTAGGGTGACAGGTTCGCTACTTTCGAGAACACACCCTCAAAAAAGAGTCGCCGATTTTGTTTGGCGGAGAGCTTCAAGGTCGTTTTCCGACCTGTTATAATCAGGTAAGATCCTATTGCAATGCATTGGAAGCTCCTTGTTGAAAGATCCGGATGGCGCAAGCCCCGATCGTGCCTTTTCGGGTTGATTCCTTTCTCTACTCCGTCCTGACTCCCGTGGCAGGTAATCACGGTGGAATACACATCCATCGTCATGTTATCCTGCTTCAGCCAGAGACTACCCCAGGGAGAGACCTTTTTTTTCTGTTCCATCGTATGGTAATCGGTTCATTGTTTGGGTGAAATCACTTTTTTTCTCTGTTATAAAGTTAGACTCTTGATCTATTGCCGCCAAGGAAAATGTTGAGAAAGTAGACCAAATTGAAATAATGGGTCAGCGAGCAAAAGTAACAGAATATCAACGCATTACCCCCCCCCCCTTATAAGCGAATTGAGAAAGTAGACCAAACTGGGTTCTGGAGGCTTAAAATGATAGCAGTTTGTCTTATATTTGGACAGCTTAACCACCAAACCAGCAAGCCAATGCATACAGCTA
>JALOBM010000143.1 GCA_023228285.1 Candidatus Cloacimonadota bacterium
GACCAGGTAGACAACTATTGTCGTGGTGCCTATATCGACCGCTATGCCGCTGCCATCGTCGCCGCGGCTTGCTGTGTATGTATTGTTGCTGTTTTCGAAGGTGTCAAGGACTTTGATGCTTTGCGAGTCCTGGGCAGGGATAGTTACCTCCATGCCGCCGGATGCCTTAGCCTGGCAGGCCAGCCTGAAGCCCGATGAAAGCTCCTCTTCGGAAAATATCTTTTTCTCTTTTGATGTCGGCTCGGGGATGGTGCCGCTTAGAATGACCCTGCACTTGCCACAAAGGCCTGTGCCGCCGCATGGCTGGTCTATGTAGATACCCTGACGGAGAAGCAGTTCTCCCACTGTTTCGCCGGGCAGATATTCTGTCCAGCTGCCGCGTTCTGTTACGAAGACACTTTTTGTTATTTCTTCTGTCATATCGAATCACCCTTGAAGGAACTCTTTTTTCTGTCTCTGACTGAATAAAATATTTCTGTCCACAGGTGCACCTTGGTACCGCCTGACGTTTCAGCATTTTCATCTATCCTGCTGCTTTCAACTATCGGGTTTTCTGCTCCGGTCCTTCTGGCGCGCTCGCAGATCCATGGGGCCATATAAGATTCAGCTTTTTCGACTGCCGTATCCAGATCATCGTAGTCGCAAATTCCTTCAGGAAGATGAACACGGAAGATATCGCCCTTCATTGGGGTTATCCAGATTGAATATTTCATCGAAAAAGAGCTTACCGCAGCACCTACCGCTCCTGCAACCTCTGCATTGGGAGGAATGTTGCCCTCTTCGCCAAGCAGTTCTGCTGCCTCTTTTATGAAAGCCCATGCAGGAGCGCCTATGCCGATTATATCGGAATATACCCTGAATCGAAGAGATGGATCCTTTTGACGGTCCTTGACCAGCATATATGTGAGGAGCCTTTCGGTATCCTTCGTAAGATAAGAGCCATTTCCGTTGAGGAGCATGCTTTTTTTGAAAATGTTAAGCGCTGCAAGGGCAACGAACTTCTTATATACCTCAGCTGCTGTCTTCTCTGCGCTACTCTTATGTCCGGACAATATTTCAGCGCCTACCGCTGAGGCTTCCCGGTCCCACTTGTCAAGTTTTCCAAGTACATGTAGGGCATCGGTAGGAGTAAAGCCCGCAAAATCAAGCAAACCGTTTTTTTGCATTTCTTCCAGCTTTGAAAAATATATTCTCGAAAGATATCCGTTTTCCGCAAGAGCTTCCCTGCTGCAGATGCCGTTTTTCAAACCCTCGCCGAGCCTCGACTCAAAACCCCCATCTGTTGACTCCGTCCTGTTCTTAACTATGAGGAGGGGTTCTTTAGGCTCGTTTGATTTCTTTGGTGGGATAAGACACTCTCTTAGAGCTGGATCTTCAGAAACGGCCGAACATAACGGCTTTACCCGACCGGGACCGATCTCAAAGAGATCCCCCTTGTCGTCGTACCTGACTCTGCTGTCACCGCCAAGACCGACAGTAAATATATCTATTGCTTTTATAAGGGTTCTGTGGCTGCCGACACTTGCACCATGCGCAGAAATAGCCGGATCCCCGTTTTTGTCCAGGTAAATAATATCGGTCGTCGTACCTCCGATGTCCACGACCCATGACCCTCTTTCAATGCCCTGTGCCTTGCCGAGACAAGCGGCTCCGATCGCGCTTGCCGCCGGACCGGAGACTATCGTCTCAATTGGATGGGCCTTCGCCCACTCCGAACTGACCAAAGAGCAGTCTCCCCTGACTACTGAGAGCGAAACATTGATGCCACGCTCCTTAAGCACTTTTTCCACAGACCCGAGAAGATCCATGACTATCGGTATAAGTCCCGCATTGAGTGATGCAGTCGCGGCACGAAGTATGGCATCAAGGTCGGAGGAGAGTTCATGCCCACAGGTCACAGGCATTCCTGGACAAAGTAAAAGGATCTCTTCTTTTGCCGCAATTTCGTGGGATGGATTCCTTACGGAGAAAAAACCCGAGATCGCTATCGACCTGACAGCGCTCTTGAGTTTTTTGAACGAGGCCCTCAGGCCGGCCAGGTCCAAAGGAGCCTGCTCGTTGCCCTTCGTATCATGCCCGCCTGATATGAGTATGATCTTATCCGTGCCGAACTTGTTGCTGTCGATCGCTTTCTTTACCTGAGCTTCATCATAGCCAATAAGCACAAGACCCGATGCCCGGGTCTTGCCTTCGACTACCGCGTTGGTAGCAAAAGTGGTCGCAAGGTTTACCGCCCTGATCCCTTTGACGTCAATATCTTTTGAGATAAGATCCAGTCCCCTGCCTATAGTGCCGACAAGGTCGTCATGATCCGTAGGAGTCTTTGCCGAACCTGCGACAGAAGCATCAGAGAGGCGCAGGAACACCAGATCAGTGAATGTTCCACCCGCATCTATGCCAAGTATTCCGTCTCTTTCCATTTCAGATACCAGGTCCATTTCTTTGTTGGTTTCGTCTCTATCCGTTCAGAAAATCACAACGTGATATTTCTTTCAACAAGTGTTTTTTCAAGTTTACGCATTTTTGTAATAGACTTGTCTTTATTAACAGCACCTGTTTCTATTACTATAGCTTCAACAGCTGTTATTGCAGAAGCTATTGAGTAGTGGTCTTCCGTCTGTTCAACACAAAGCAATATGTCAGCATATCGTGCTACCGGACATAACTGACTGTTTGTAAGTACTATCGTCTTGATTGAATTGTTTTGTCCATATTCCGCAGCCTTGATCGACGTTACCGCATAATGAGGACCTCCCATAGATACGACTGCGATAACATCATTAACGCCCATACCGCTCAACATATCGTACATTTCATCCTCTCCGTAGCTGATTATAAAAACATTATCCATCATCTGACTCAGCATGGAATGGAGATATATTCCCACCGCACGGGAAGACCGAACTGCGACTATGTAGACTTTCTCGGCATTACTGAACGTCTGCGCTGCCAAGCTGACAGACTCTGCAAGATTGTTGGTGACGGAGGAAGTAATAGCAGAGATATTGTCTCTCGCGACCCAAGTCAACACATGGGAATCGGGTCTCTCTTTTTCCAACGATTTTTCAACATTCCACCAAAGCGGTATTTTGTCGTCTATTATGTAACTTTGAATTCTTCCTATCATATCGCGATAGCTTTCAAAGCCCAATGATTTTACTGTCCTTACTACGGTCGCAGGGCTTATGTTGCTGTTCCTGGCAAGTTCTTCGACAGTCCAGAAAGCTATTTTCTTGTGGTTACTGATAATATAGCTGCACAGCTCTTTCTGCCTTGGACTTAGTTTCATCCCTTCGTTCCTGAAAACAGAGAAGAAGTCATTTTCCCTTTTGTTTCCTCCTGAGAACTGATCTTCATTATTCATTGTCTCACATCTTTTCGGCACAGAATGTATTTTCTTCAGTCACTGTTTTTTTAGTTATTACTACCTCTCCTGTAGTGCCGTTGATCTCCAGCCAGTCTCCTGTTGAAATCACTTTGATTGGGTCCACTTCAGTAAAATCAACTACTGCCGGCATATTCATGCTTGCAATCGCGACACCTAGGCGAGCATCTATTTTTGTGGAGACCCATCCCGCAGGTTTAACACCCGCGATCAATGCTCCCTTAAAATGAGCCGAAAATCCATTTGATCCCTTTGCACAGGGGACGACCAGTATCGCATTTTTGATAGATATTCCGTAATTTATGTTGCCCTTTTCATAGACTACTCCGTCGACATCACCCAGGGCTCCTGAATTCCCTGCTATGCTGTCAGGAAAT
>JALOBM010000049.1 GCA_023228285.1 Candidatus Cloacimonadota bacterium
TTGCCGAATGTGGCGGGAAATCTCAAATACGCTGAAAACTTGAATATTATCCATAAGGAAGCAGTAAATGACCATCTGCTTTTTTTGTCAACAAGCTTCGATGGATACTGAACTTGAGGACAGCTCCATTATGGATGATCGTTATATTGGCATCCAGTCAATCGTAATACCTATCATCCCCTCTGCTTTGTCCAAAGCTGAAGCAGATATCATCCCGTTATCATCGAGTGACCACTCCTTTATAACACGATGATATCTGGATCAAATCTCGATAATGTCAAGAGGCTGGATAGGGAGATCAGTTCAGGATCAATGTGTTCAGATACAGTTTCGGCACATGATGCCGGTCTTGCTCATCTCTCCAATACTCGATGTTACCGTCGGGTCCGATGCTATCGATCACTACTTCTTCGTCAGGAACTCCCAAGGCTATCACCAGTACAATTTCCCATTTATTGGGAATTGCTAGCACTTCATGAACCTTGTCTCTGTCAACAGCAGCAATCATACACCCGCCAATACCAAGTTCCGTGGCCCCCAGCAACATGCTCTGACAGGCTATTCCTGTATCGATATAGCAGAATGTTGAACAGGATACTGGAGCCAGGACTACTATGTAGGCGGCAGGGCGCTCGCCATCAGCGGGACCGTCCCAGTCTTTCAAATAGTTGGCCCATTTCAAGCACTTGAACAGACCTTCGTGGGGATTGTCCACCAGCCAGTAACGCAGGTTCTGCAAGTTTGCCGCACTTGCAGAAACCCGTGCCAGATCAACTAGATCCCTCAAAGTCTGTTTGCTGATGGGAGTATGCTGTTTAAACCGTCTGAAACTTCTGTTGCGAACTACTAGCTGGTGTATCATACTCCACCTCCAATATTTATTCTACATAAATGATAAGCGGCATGCATCGCCTGGAAAAGGCAAGATAGGTCTGAAAAGCACGTAAGGGACGGTGAACTGTTGAAATAATTCCACAGTCTTCCAGTCACAATTTACTAGCAAAGAATATTGATTCCTGCTCGTACTACTCCTGCCCGGATTCTGGTGTGCGGCTCCAGCATACAGAGTTTTCCGGTATTCTCCCTGAAGTATTTTTCTTGTTGTGGCACTAATGCGATATCGCCAAACCCCTGGATCAATACCAAACTGGCAGGTATGTGTTCATCACCTGTATTGATTACTCCCTGTTCTGCACCCAGATATTCGCAAAGATCAGCTTCATCCATAGATGGGCAAATGATCCCGACGGAAAGCTGTGAAAGGCGCTTTAGATCGGCAAATGTAGGTTTGAAGCCCAAAACTGCTATGCAGTTTTCTGGTAGTGGATCCTGTGAAACGTCCGGCACCCAGAACAGGTTACCATGTACGGTTTTTCCCCAGCCGATAGCAGCGGACAAACGGATGGCATTATATGAAAGGCGTAATGCACGGTCTTGCTCTACTCGGCTCACTATTCCCGATACATTGGCATGGTAGCTGGTAGCTTTGTAATTATATTGAATGGTCATTACTCCTGTTTTAGCATCAAAATCGATGATTTGTCCCGTGCTGGGACTTGGTACAATCTTCACATGATCGGGTTTGATATAGCGAGCCACAGTATCACCTTCATAGACGAACTCACCGACATTCTTTACGAGGTATCGTTTCGCCTTTTTAGGGGCTACACCCAGCTTGTCTGCAATCATAATTTCAATGGGCTTTCTGCTATACTTCTGAATCTCGGACAACACGATCAGACCGCTCTTGTAATCGATGAATTCCACTTTCCCGCGCACTGGGGAATGGTGAGCCTGGCGCATATCATACTCCGGCAAGGGACGGCGCAATTCATCAGAGAAGTATATTTCGTCCCCGATCTTCACACAGATAGCTCTTTGGAATATCTCTTCCGGAACCTTGGCATTGGATAAATTTGTATTAACTACAAACAGGCGGGGAGGATTATAGAGGTTTTGGGCGACAATTTCATCAGGTACTACCTTTTCACCGCATTTCTTTAGGATATCTCCATTGTAGGGTAGTTCCACATCATACCAGAATTGATCTCGAATGGGATCGGCATCATTCTTAAAGACGTGTGGTGCAGCATCTTCGGTATACAACTCAAGCAGATAATCCATGATCGGATCGAAGCCATCACGCTCCAGTCTGGTGTCGATAATTATCGGTAGGTCGCTGGTGATGCTTTGCTCCTTACTGGCTCCGTCTATCATGCATTTCTTTAAAGCTTTGAATAGCATTTTACGCCCGGTTTGAGCCGGAAGAAGCACAAGATTATCTGAAAGTACTAAATGCGATTTGCCATCATACTCTACGTTCAGCACCGGGATACTCTTCTTTTCCGGGAAAATTGGACGTACATAAATGGCAAGGCTCGACAGACATTCTTTGAACAATAGATCGCGGCTGAGACTTTTATCCACCGTGGAGAAAACTCCCAAATGCGGGCTAATAAAGTGTTTATCAATAGCCAGTTCTGTGATTCCAACGGGGAATACTCCACCAATCAGAATATCCAGGCATTGATTTGGATTTTGGGTATGGGCAAATACTCCACCTGCTCCGATAATCAGTCCGATGTCGCTGGGATAAAAGTAGAATGATTCTTCGTTTGCAATATAATTGAATTTGGCTTCATACTTGTCCTTTCCGTTGGATTTCATGGCATCCAGAAAGCCCAGTTTCTCTTGATTGTAATGCATGTTCTCGTGTTGAGTAACAGCCAATCGTAATGCGCATTTGGCCAAGGCGTGTTCGATGCGGTATTCATTGGTACTCCCGGGATTGCTGGTAGGGTACAAGCTTTTATTGCCCACATAGTTCCTCAGTTCACGCTCGGAGATATTGTCTGGCAGTAGCCTGCGCACAGTCTCCACCTCACTTTCCTTCATCACATTCAGGGCACTGTAACTCATACCCAGGTTTGCGCTTACAGTTCGTTGAAAATGAGTGTCTATACGGGTAAAGACATCAGTGGTAGCACCTCCGATGTCAAAGAGTATCAAGTTCTTTACCTTTGCATTATCCAGTTCTAAAAGGATTTGCAATACTCCTGAGGGAGTAGGTAAAATCGGAGCGTGAACAATATCTTTAATCTCGGTATATCCGGGAGCTCGTTCCATCACGGTTTCCATGAATAGCTCCTGTATCTTGTCCCGGCTAGGCTTCAGGTTCTCTTGTTGTAAACTGGGTCGCAGATTGGGTAGAATATGCAGGTCAAAATCCTGCGAAATCATCATCCGGATCATGTCGGCAGCATCGCTGTTACCAGCGTAGATTGTCGGGATTTTTACACTGGTGCTGAATTTCGGCATGGGTTTTGCAATGCGGAGGATTTCCGCCAAGCGTAGCACAGAACTGATCGCACCTCCATCTGTCCCTCCGGAGATAAGGATCATATCCGGACGCAAATCTCGCATTGCCATCATTTGCTCTATGGTACTGCGCCGGTCGTTGATGGCAAATACGTCCAGAATGATGCCTCCGGCTCCGTAAGCCGCTCGTTTTGCACTACTGGCACTATCAAAGAGAGTAAGGCCGATTACCAGGATCTGTAATCCCCCTCCGGCACTGCTTGTGCTCAGATATCGTATGTTTGGTACGAAACTGAAGTGCTTGTCTCTGGAAACATCTGAAAGCAGCGATATACCGCTTTGCCTTTCAACCTTCCTGATGGCTTCGATGATGCCAATCTTAACGTCATTATGCGGGGCTTCCACTGTGGTATCTGCATGCTCTACTGCCAAAAGCCTAGCTTTCACGCAATCGATCAGGATGGCCTTGGTGGTAGTGGAACCGATATCGGTGATCACAGCGTAATCGCATTGCTTCATGAAGCTATCCTCCTCAATTTGAAAATTTTGCAGGTACCATGCTAGTCTTTATAAACTCACTAATCTGATGCATCCAATCGGTTATCTCTATCTTTAGGGGCATTTGGATAGGCATGCTTTACAGGAAACACATTCATCGGCCAGTGCTTCAGCTTCGATGAATCCCTGGTATTCGCCCTTGTTGAAGGGTTCATCACCATACATGCGGGCTTCCATATACATTCCAAGCACTGAGGGGATATCTACTCCATGTGGACAGGGCATGCAGCCAAAGCCCAGTGCCGATAATCGGTCGGGGGATTTGTATTGTACGGTAATTCATTCTTGTTCCTTGTGATAATGTTTATATATGCTGGATGCAGTCTTCTCGCCGATACCTTTGATGCTTGTAAGGGTAGCAATATCCGCATCTTTGATTTTTCCCACGCTGCCAAGCTCTTTTAGCAGAATGAATTTGGTGCTTTCTCCGATCCCGGGAATCTCTTCCAATTCACTGATCAAAGTGCGCTTGCTCCGTCTGCTACGATGAAAACTGATGGCAAAACGGTGTGCTTCATCTCGTATTCTCGTGACCAATCTGAGTGCAGATGAGCTACGGGACAGGATAATAGACTCACTGTTTCCGGGTAAGAATAATTCTTCAGCCCGCTTGGCAAGGGATACAATGCGCAGATCAGCGTAGGCACTGTTTTGTAAAATCTCATGTGTAGCAGAAAGCTGTCCTTTACCACCATCTATGATGAATAGATCAGGTTTCATATCCGGTTCTTTATCGATTTCTGTGAGGTAGCGGGACAGCGTTTCCTGAAGCGCAGCAAAGTCATTCTGAGTTTGAATTTCACGAATAATAAAGTGCCGGTAATACTTCTTTTTGGCTTTGCCATTTTCAAAGTAAACCGCGCTGGATACTGTATCTGTCCCTTGAATGGTGGAGATATCCATACATACGATTTTGCGGGGAAGCTTGTCAAAACCCAAGGCTTCTTTTAGCTCCTGAATGGGGAATATCGTACGATTTGCTTTGCGCATATGCGCCAGTTTCTTTTCCTCAATCAAGTTGAATGCATTACGTTTGGCCATGGCCAGCAGTCTAGCTTTGTCTCCGCGTTGAGGAAGACTCAGCAAACCCTTCAGCCATTGCGACAGAGCCTCATAATCAGCGGGTTCAAAGGGCAACAGGATCTCTTGGGGCAGTTCATCTTTCTGGGCATAATACAGCTTCAGAAAAGATGCCAAAATACTCTCCCTACTCTCCAAGGAGATATTCTTCATGGGATAGTTTTCCTGATTGATGATGACTCCTTCCTGCATCCTCAGAACCAGGCAGATAGCGTCGTTCTCTTCCTGATAGAACCCGATGATGTCGATGTTGCGGCGATCAGAATAGACTATGCTCTGCCGCTTCTGTATCTTTTGTATGGCGACTATGCGATCTCTAATCTTTGCCGCTTCTTCGAAACGCAATTCATCAGATAAGTTGTTCATCTCTTGGCGATACTCATCCGATACTTCCTCGTATTTGCCTTCAAAAAAACGGATCATCTTATCGACGATTTGCATATATTGCCCCTGAGATATCTTCCCGATGCATGGAGCGCTGCACTTTCCCAATTGATGATTGATGCAGGCTTTCTGGAACACTACCGCTCCAATGGGGATATTGCGCTTGCAATCACGGATGGGGAAGAGCCATTCAAAGCTTCTCAATGTGCGTCTTAATGAACGTACATCCGTGTAAGGACCGAAATAGCGGGATCCGTCTTTCACTAGATCCCTGGTAACAAATACCCTGGGGAAATCTTCGTTCAAAGTGATCTTCACATAGGGATAGCGCTTATCGTCCTTTAGCATCACGTTGTACTTCGGTTGGAAGCGCTTGATCATATTTGCTTCCAGCAAGAAAGCTTCATTCTCGCTGGATGTTATGATGTAGTCCAGCGCTGCGATATGAGCTACCAATTGCTCTGTCTTTGGATCTTTGGGACTGTTGCTGAGGTAGGATTTGATGCGGTTCTTCAAGGAGAGTGCTTTACCTACATAGATCACATCATCCTTTGCGTTTTTCCATAGATACACACCGGGTTTATCCGGCAAGTATGGAATCTTCTCGGCTATCTGCGGTGTAGGCGCTTGCATAAGTTTTGTGTAGCCTCTTTGATGTAGATTAAGTGGAGTAGTATTCCCATCAGATAGAAGAATAGAAAGCACAATCCTGAAATAAGAACGGATTGCAGGACTAATCCGGCTTTAGATTCCAGCGGGATCAGATCTCTTAGATAATGCGCCATGAAATAGATGACAACTGAGATAAGCAGAGTCTTCAAGAGGTTGCCCAATACGCCTTTACTGCTGATGTAGGGAAATCTCTTGCGAATCAGAATCAATAAGCTGAGGTAATTCACAATTGCTGTGATTGAGGTGGACAATGCCAATCCCCGATGTTGGATAAACTGCATCAACACAAAGTTCAAACTGATGTTTAGTCCTATCATTACAGCAGCCAAAATCACGGGTGTACGAGTATCTCCTTTGGCATAGAACAACGGAGTAAGCACCTGATTCATACTGTAGAACAGCAGTCCCAGAGAATAGAAGATCAGAGCCTGTGAGCTCATCCAAACTGCATGTTGATCGAATGCACCATGAGCAAACAGGATCACAACGAAATCTTCTGCAAGTGCGAGGATTATGGCGCTGATAGGCAACATGATATATGCCAAACTCAAGGATGTGAAGCGCAGGCTATCAGAGAGCTCTGAGTACTCTCCCTTGCTTACCAATCTGGAATATGTGGGCAACACAGCAGTACCCGCACTGATGGCAAAGATTCCCAAAGGCAATTGCATCAGTCTATTACCATAGGCCAGAGCGGTGATACTACCCATGGGCAGAAAGCTGGCCATTAAAGCATCCGCAATCAGGTTGATCTCTCTGATACCGATACCGATCATAGCAGGAATAAAGCGTTTCCACAAGGTTTTTAGCGCTTCCTGACCAAAGTGTAACATAATAGTAAAGCGATATCCCACCTTTTTCAGATAGGGAAAATTGATAATCGTCTGCATGGCTCCACCGATCACCACGCCCCAACCAGCCGGATAAATCAAGCGTTCTGCAGGCAGCTTCCAGATAAAATATGGTACTACAAGGCTCAATATCATACCTATATTCAGCAGTGCACTGGATAATCCGGTCATAAAGAAGTAATCGTGGGAATTTAGAATTGCGATGAATGTGGATGACAATCCAATAAAAAAGAGATAAGGAAAGATAATCCGGGTTAGTTTGATGGCAATATCGCTAGTCTGCGGTGTCAATCCGGGATACAGAAGCCTGACGATAACTGGAGCAAAGACAATTCCCAAAATGGTAAGTAACAGCAAAAATACCGTGAGGATACTAAGGACATTTAGCGCAAAATCTATCTGGGCGTTTTTATCTTTCTTTATGCCAATATCGTTGTAGATAGGCACAAAAGCTGTAGAAAGCGCTCCTTCGCCAAAAAGTCTGCGCAAGAGATTGGGGATGTTGTAGGCTATGTTGAAGGCATCGTTCAAATATCCGCCGCCAAAGAAGAAAGCCATCAACTGATCCCTTACCAGCCCTAAGATTCGGCTGAAGAATACAGCGATACTCATCACGCTGATACTGCGGGCCAGACGGCGTAGACTCATATACTTAGCAGATTACGTGTGGCCAGAAAGAGGTTCAATTGGATCAAGGTTGGATTCACATTACCGTCCAGCTTTCTGCTAAAATCGTCCAGAAGCAACAGGTAGTCCGGAATACGATCCGGAATGCCGCTATGAGATACTTCTCCCAAAAAATCACTTTTGTCCAGATTGGTTACTTCGTCTGGGGCTAAGTGTATCAAAGCCAGATCATTGGCTATAATCCCCATATAAGCTAGCAGGTCGCGAAGAGCATCGGAACTGATCTTGTGCTTGGCCGTTTGGTCGATATAATCCAGATTCGCTTTCTCATATGCCATGGAAACGAGTTCGAAAGCCTTGTCTCTGGTGGTATTACCTGCGTCATTTGCTACGCGGATTGCCGTCTTCAGATTTCCCCCGCTTATTCTGGCAGCACTCTTTGCCAATGCAGTGTCCACATGGAAATTCTCGAATAGGATTTCCTGTATCACAGTTTGAGAAAGAGGCTTAAAGTAAACCGGCTGACAGCGGGACAGAATGGTGGGCAGTATCTGCGGCAGTCTTTCTGTAATCAAGATTATAAGTGTGTTCTTTGGAGGTTCTTCCAAAGTTTTTAGAAATGCGTTTGCGGTCTGGGTATTCATCATGTCTGCGTTTTCGATGATCGCAACCCGATATTGGGCTTCATGAATGGAGTATTCCAAGCGCTTGATGAGCAAGCTGATACTCTCTTTCCGAATCTCTGTGGAACCGCTAAAGAAGTAGTCCTGCCAGGGGCTTTCAATCTTGTTCTTGATATAGGCTTCATATTGTTTCAGGGCATCTGCATCTTTGATCTCTCCATCTGAGCTTAGTTTCAGGTTCACCGTTGGGAATAGATACGTAAAGTCAGGATGCTCGAAACTGAGGAATTTGTGACAGGATGCACAAACCCCACAGGGGCGATATTCGCTGCTGGAGAGACAGTTTAGCGCCATCCCAAAACAAAGTGCGGTCATAAACTTGCCCACTCCTTCTCCACCATGGAAGATATAAGCTTGGGCTATACGTCGCTGTTCGATGGCATGTTGCAACAAGTCAACAACTTGCTGCTGTCCCTTGATATTACGAAACATCAGACAATGGATATCTTGCTGTGCCCAGCTTCGTCACTAATGGAGTAGTCGAACGTTTTCTTCACATAAGGGCTCTGGAAATCTTCGGCAAGGATGTCGTAGATGAGGGCATCGTGGTATTCGCCTGCCATAAAGTTGTATTTACGGCGTCTGCCCACAAACTTGAATCCTACCTTTTCATAGCATTTTATGGCTCGCTTGTTGTAATCCACCACTTCCAGACTGATATTGTTCAGATTCATTATATTGAAGCCATAATCCAGGATCAGAGATGTGGCTTCAGAGCCAATTCCTTGATTCCAATAGGTCTTTTCACCGATAAAGATGCCGAATTGAGCATGGCGGTGGACATTGTTCACTAAATGCAATCCGCAATTCCCTATCACTTTGTTAGTATCCTTCTCCACGATGGCAAAGATCACACTGTTTTTCATCAAATCCTGCAAGGCCGTGCGCTCTTTATCGACATCAAAAACAGTGGAAGAAAACAGCACAAATTGCCCAATTTCAAGGTCGTTGACCCATTCTGTGTAACGCTCCACATCTTCCAAAGAAACGGGGGATAGGAAGCATTTTTCACCGGTCATTTTTCGAAAGTATTTCATATCATATTCCTTGTATGTCTTTGCAATCAATCTGCCAAATGCCCTTATTCTGTCAAGCATATTGTGCAGGATCATCATAGATGGCAACCCGTTTTTCCTGTCCGCTTGTTCACATGAGCATTTCGTTTTATATTATCATTATCAAGCCAAGCATAAGGAGTTATTCAGCGATGATGAGAATCCACAATCTGCCGGAAGCATATGCCAAAGTTCATTTGCCTTCCAAGGTTGCCATGGCGGTTACGGTAAAACCGGATAACAGCTTCAATCTGATAACTTTGGAATGGTTCATGAGAACTTCAATTGCACCACCTATGTTTGCGATTTCAATCGGACACAGCCGCTATTCCTATGAATGTCTGCAAGAAAACAGATACTTCAATCTTGTATTTCCCGCTTCCACTCAAAAAACGCTTTTAACCTTAGCAGGTTCTCAAAGCGGCAGAGATATCGACAAATTTGCTGCTGGAAAGGTTGAGTCTTTTCCAGGTAAGCTTCACAAATTACCCATTCTCAAAGATGCTGTCGCCTGCTTTGAATGTGAGGTTGTCTCGCAAGTAAAAAGCGGTGATCACACTATCTATGTGGGCGAAGTGAAATACAGTTGGAGCAACGACGAGGCCGAACTCTTCTTTTATTCCAAGAGTTAGGTATATCTTCGTAACGGTTCATCAACTACCGGATCTGAGATACAAACTCCGAGGAGCATATATTCATCACCATCGAACCTGATGTTTGAACCCAAATAATGCACGGAGTGCAAGACACCTATGCTATATGTATCTGTTAAAAAAGTGAAGAGGTGGCTTGGACTTTGGGCAATGCATAGAATCCTCTCCTGCTATTGAATTCCATTTGACTGAAACATACAGGTATACATGAAGATATAAAAGGTCAAATGTAATCCAATCGCATTATCTGAGCTGATTCCTCTTCCGATTATCTATACATGAACCTGATATTGTCGGGTTATCATCGAGTGAACACAGGATGATAACACCTTGATATCAGCTTCAACATTGTATAGAACAAAGGATATGAGGAGAAGGATTCAATAGCTTCCTTCGGTCGCTGTGGCAATACGGAGATTACCACACCAAGCTTGGCATGACACTAGAAAAATGGCAAGTTCGCCAGCATCTGGGAAGATCCCAAGAGTGACAACAAGATAGTGGTAACTGCTATGAATGTCCCGAAGGCAAAGCCTTGTTCCTTGTTTCGCACAAATATAAAGAAATAGACGATTCCCAACACAGCCGATACCAGGATCAAGTATGGCATACTGATCAGCCCCATGAAGGTAGATATACCGGTCAGAAGCCAAATGTCTCCGCCTCCCAGACCATCTGCCTTCCTTGCAAACCGATAAGCATAGGCGATAAAAACCAGAAAGCAGAATATGATGGCAGCAGTAATGCCTGATTCCAGGATCGTGATGTCGTTACCCGGGATCAGCGCAAAGATCAGTCCCAAGGGAATTAGCGGTATAGAAAGCTTGTGGGGGATGATCTGATGGAAAGCATCTATGAAGAATATCGGGATCAGAAACAGGCACAACACTGAATACTTGAAAAAGAGCATATACTGCCCATCGTAGCCGTATTGAACGAACAGCAACATGAGGATAATGGGTGTTAAAAGCTCTACCAAAAAGTGGTGCCAATGGATGGAAGCGCCACAATACTTGCACTTTCCGCGCAGTATTATATAGCTTGCTATCGGGATGTTCAAATAGAAGGGTATTGGTTTGTTGCATTCTCCACAGTGTGACGGTGGATATACTATGGACTGTTTTCTGGGCAAGCGGTAGATAATCACATTAAAAAAGCTGCCCAAAGCAGCGCCTATGACAGCTAATAAGATGAGTATTACTATGTTCAAACCGGTAAGTCTCCTTATTATTTATCGTACCAGAAACTCTGTTGCATCAGCAGACCCTGGCTCATTCGGATCTCGAAACTCATTGAATCGTTGGGTTTATAACGCAAGGAAAACTCCGGCAGCACTTTATTCTTGTTATCATCGTTCAAAGTGAATTTGCTAGAACTGTTCATAGTACCTAAATTCACGAAGTTCAGATCTAGGTCAAGTTCCAATTTGGGGCTGAACTGATACTTCATATGATTTGTATATCGCGAAAGATAATAACCCCTTCCGGTTGAGCTGCTTCCAGCTTCAAAGCCCATGGAATGGGACATCTTGAGATTCTGCAGCACAGGGTTATTGATTGTAAAGGGATTCAGGTTGGGTCGCGGCAGATTGTATGTAGCCATTGCCGGAATGATCAGACTTAGCATTAGTATAGTTATAAGTACGTTTTTCATGGTAGATACTCCTTTCAGGCTATCTGAATACAATATAGCGCGCTGCACGTTTGCCGTCAAGTATAAAAGTCTTCCATCAGTTTTCCAAGGCTGCTCATGCCTTGGTCGATTTGCTCCATTGTACTGAAGCTGAAATTGAGCCTGAGAGCATTGTACTTCTCCTGACCGCTGGGATAGAACTTGCTGCCGGGGATAAAACTAACTTTTTTGGCTTTGGCTTGCTCAAACAGCTCATCAGCATTCATATCTTCCGGAAGTCGAAGCCACGTGAAGATACCGCCTTCCGGCTTTGTGTATTGAATGTAGGAAGGCAAGTATTGTGCCATGGCATCCAGCATTTTTTGCAGATATGGTCTATAGAAATCGCAGCACTTGGCGAGATGGGATTCCATGTGTCCGGCTTCGAGGAATCTGGCTGCGATCCTTTGGGATACATTATCTGGAGCAATATTTACTTTCTGTTGCCAGGAACACATCCGCTCTATCAGAGTCTTATCGCCTTTCACAAAAGCAAGTCTCAAGCCAGGACCCAGTATCTTGGAAAAGGATACTACTTCAGTTACCACTTCGTGATTCATATAGTCTTTCGTGGCGATGTTGTATAAAGTGGGTAGGGCTTCACCGCTGAAACGCAAGCGGGAATAGGGATTATCCTCCAATATCGGAATCTGCATGGCAATGGCATACTCTATCAATGCCTTGCGTCTTGACAGGCTCATGGTGAGCCCTGCAGGATTATGAAAATCTGGAATGGTATAGATTAGTTTCACCTTCTTACCCAGGTGGTGCAGCTCTTCTACTTTACTTTGCAGGATGTTTATATCCAAGCCTTCCTGATCCAAAGGGACTCCAACCAGTTCTGCTCCAGTGGCCTCAAAAGCAACCAAAGTTCCCAAGAAACTGGGTGCTTCGCAGATAATGACATCGCCTGGATCTGCCAGAGCACGCGTTATATAGTATATTCCGTTAGTTGAACCTGCTGTAATCAGCATTTGAGACGGACTAATGTCGTATCCTTCCCACTTCAGCAGTTCCTTCTTTAGCACGGGATCGCCTTCACTGGCACCGTATTGCAGCACACTGGAGCCTTCATCACGGATTACTTTGCTGTACAAGTCTCTCATGATTTCTACTGGGAAGGTTTTTGGAGATGGAAAGCCTCCCGCAAAGGAGATTAAGCCCTCGATATCGCGAGTGCTGGCCACCAATTCACGGATCATGGATGACTTCATGGTTCTTGTAGTATGATTAATCTTTTCTTTAATCATCTTTCTATCCTCTATATGCTTTATTTATAAACGTATTAAGCGCTATTGAAGCAAGGGTGTAAAAAAGAAAAAACAAGCCTTGCCATACATTTGCCTTCATGCATGGCAAAGCAATATATTGAGTATCAAGGATAGATGCGATAGATCATCCTTGGGAATGGTATGGTTTCTCGGATGTGATGGGTGCCGCTCATCCATGTGACCAGCCGTTCCAAGCCGATACCGAAACCACTATGGGGCACAGAACCGTATTTACGAAGGTCAAGAAACCATTGATATGCTTCCAGATCCATCTTTTCTTCTTTCATGCGGGAGAGGAGCGCTTCGTAATCGGTTTCACGCTCACTACCACCGATAATCTCTCCAAAACCTTCAGGAGCAATAAGATCACTGCCCAGAACCAGATTTTCATCTTCAGGAGCGCGACGCATGTAGAAAGCCTTTATTGCTTTGGGCCATCTTTCTATGAAGATCGGCACTGCGGAACCTTCGGTGAGCATAACTTCATCAGCCGCTCCCAGATCGCTGTTGTGATCGATCTCGCTACCCTTGGAACGAAGATACTCAATCGCTTCATAATGCGTCATGCGTTTGAAAGGCGCATCCGCTGCTTTCAGTTGCTCTTTATCCCGTTCCAAGATGTCCAATTCCTTATCACAGGTGGCAAGTACTTTGCGGATTACGTGGCGAATCAGACCTTCTTGAATGGCCATATTCTCTTCATGTTCCACATATGCTGCCTCAGCATCCATCATCCAGAATTCAGTGAGATGCTTGCGGGTTTTGGAGCGTTCAGCGCGGAAGACCGGGCCAAAGTCATATACTCGGCCCAAGCTCATAATGCCAGTTTCCAGGTACAATTGTCCGCTCTGAGACAAATATGCCATACCTTCGTCAAAATATTCCAGTTCAAACAGAGTGGTAGTCCCTTCACAAGCATTGGGTGTAAGAATGGGAGAATCAAAGCGGAAGAAGTTATTGTCGTTCAGGTATTCACAGATGGCATAATACACAGTATGACGAATCCTCAGGATCGCCCATTGTTTGGGGGAACGGATCCAGAGATGACGATTGGAAAGCAGGAAATCGGGGCCGTGTTCTTTCTTGCTGATGGGGTATTCATCGGCGATTTGGACGATCTCCAACCCAGTGATGGCCAGTTCATATTCCCCAGCTTTTTTTTGATGCTCTTTGGGGATACCGGTAAGGATGACACTGGATTCAAGTGTAAGGCGTTTGGCCTCCTCAAAAGCTTCATCTCCCAATTCTGGCTTGAAAGCTACGGCTTGCACTTCTCCGCTACCATCACGAAAGATGATGAAGAGCAATTTGCCACTGTGACGCATGTTTCGCACCCAACCTTTCAGACGCACTTCTGTGCCTGCATGGCGGGCAATGTCCTTTACAAATATATCTTGCATGTTTCTTAAACCTTGATTTTACTCTTCTTTAGCTGTTCGTTGATAATCTGGATTATTTGTTCCGCTACTTCCAGGGCGTTAGCGCCGGCATGACCGTCAACTATCGGTTTTGTATCCGTAAGAATGGCATTTACCCAGGATTCCAGCTCCATAGACAGGGCGTCCTTGGGGCTGTCTGCACAATCGAATAAGTTTTGATCCACCAGCTTGGTGGGATCAATATCGGTAGCGCCCATCATGATCTTGGGCAGATACTTCATCACATGAGGGCTCTTTTTTATAACCTTGGCTTGCTTGGACTGAAAATCAAGCGTGATGTAACAATCCTTTTGAAAGAAGCGGATTTTACGTTCCTGCTTCAGAGATACCCTGGATGAAGTCACGTTTGCTATGGCGCCGTTTTCAAACTCGATACGGGCATTGGCAATGTCTATCGAAGGTGTGAGAACACCTATTCCGGAAGCATGAATATGCTTGATGGGACTATGCACAAAGCTGAGGATGAGGTCAATATCGTGAATCATTACATCCAGTACCACTGGAACATCCGTGCCACGGCTATGGAAAGTGGAGATGCGGGTGGACTCTATGAATACCGGATCTTTGATCTCATTCTCTACTTTCATGACTACAGGATTGAAACGCTCAATATGCCCCACCTGAATCTTCAGCTTATTGCTGTCTGCCAATTCCAGAAGCTCTTTGGCTTCTTCCAGTTTGCTGGTAATTGGCTTTTCCAAAAATATGTGCTTTCCGGCTTGCAAAGCTTTTAATGCCAGTTCATAATGAGCGGTGGTGGTGGCGGCGATATCGATGGCATCGCAGGCATCGAGCAGTGCATCGTAGCTTTCAAATCTATGTACAGACAAGGTCTTGGCTATTTCCTTGGCACGGCTGCTTTTAGCATCGTAGATACCAGCCAGGACGGCATTGTCCATTGCCATAAACTTGCGGGCATGATGCTGTCCCAAGTGCCCAACGCCTACTACGCCGATCTTCAACATATCTTGTCCTATTTCTTCAGCTTAGCTGATACTTTCTCGATCATATCCTTGGTCATGCTGTCCAGATCGTATTCTGGTTTCCAGCCCCATTCTTCACGAGCGGCAGAATCGTCCATGCAGTTTGGCCAGCTATCGGCAATGGCTTTCTTGATGGGATCCACTTTGTATTCAAGTACAAAATCCGGAATGTACTTACGGATGGCGGCAGCGATGATCTCTGGATCGAAGCTCATGGCGGTTACGTTGAAACAGTTTCTGTGGATCAATTTGGCAGGATCAGCTTCCATCAGCTCAACAGCGCAGCGCAGTGCATCGGGCATATACATCATATCCAGGAAAGTTCCAGCGGGGAGATTGCACACATAACGTTTTTGCTTGATTGCCTCATAATAGATTTCTACTGCGTAGTCGGTAGTTCCTCCTCCTGGAAGAGTAACGTTCGAGATGATGCCGGGATATCTGAGACCGCGGGCATCCACGCCATATTTCAAGTAGTAATAATCGCTCAGGAGTTCTCCTGCTACTTTGGAGATCCCGTATATAGTTGTGGGCCTCATGATGGTATCCTGCGGAGTATGATCCAACGGAGTTGTGGGGCCGAAAGCACCGATTGAAGACGGGGTGAATACCGCACCGCGCACTTCCTTCATAATCTCGAGGCAGTTGAATACTGTGTCCATATTGATCTTCCAGCTCTGGGCGGGATTGGCTTCGCCCTTGGCTGAAAGAACTGCCACCAGGTTAAAAATAGTGTCAATACTATGCTTCTTTACCACTTCATTCAGACAAATGCCGTCAGTGGAGTTCACTTTTGCGGAAGGTCCGGCTTCCATGATGTTTGCAGGAAGGGGAGTGTGGTTGAAGGTGGCAACAACGTGTTGATCTCCATAAATCTTTCTGAGATAGGGGACGAGCTCCGATCCGATTTGTCCGGCTGCACCGATCACAAGTATGTTCTTCATAGCTGTTTTATGCTCCTGAGTGTTTTCATTAGTATTCCACCTATTTTCATCCATGTTTGTTTGTCAAT
>JALOBM010000144.1 GCA_023228285.1 Candidatus Cloacimonadota bacterium
AACAAGCACAAGGAGGGAGAGAGGGCATGGAACTGATACAGAAACACCCGATACTTGAGTTCCATCACGGCAAGGAAGTAACGTTCACATTTGACGGCAAGGATATGAAGGGTTTTGAGGGCGAGCCGATAGCGATGGCGCTTCATGCCAACGATGTACGGATCTACAGGGTAACGCCTGAGATGAAACGTCCGAGAGGCTTTTTCTGCGCGATAGGCAAATGCAGTTCGTGCTTCATGGTAGTCGACGGAGTGCCCAACGTGCGTACCTGCGTAACGCCGTTGACGGCAGGCATGAAAGTGGAGACCCAGCATGGCAAGGGTCAGGTTCCACTTGAAGCGAAATAGCGGGAGGCGGAACATATGAAGAAAACGATAGAGACAGACCTCCTCGTAGTAGGCGGCGGCGCGGCAGGGCTTTGTGCGGCAGCAGAGGCGGCGGGAGCGGGAGCTAAAGTAACAGTAATAGAGAGCGACCTTCACCCGGGCGGCCAGCTGGTCAAGCAGACGCACAAATTTTTTGGCAGCAAAGACGAATATGCAGGGACCCGCGGCTACAAGATAGCAAACATACTTCTTGACGAGATCGCATCCCTTGGAGACAAAGTAGAGATCCGCACCAACACTACAGTTACAGGCTACTATCCTGAAGAAGGCATCTTCACCGCAATGAAGGGCGAAGAGGAATACTACAGGATCAAGGCGAAGAAGACAGTAGTCGCGACAGGAGCCCAGGAAAGACTCATTCCATTCCCGAACAACGACCTTCCGGGAGTATACGGAGCAGGCGCAGTACAGACCCTTATGAACGTATACGGAGTAGTTCCAGGCAAGAAAGTCGTCATGGTAGGAGCAGGCAACATCGGACTCATAGTCAGCTACCAGCTCAGACAGGCCGGAGTAGAGATCGCAGCCATAGTGGAAGCAATGCCGAAAATCGGCGGATACTGGGTCCACGCGGCAAAGATCAGAAGACTTGGTATTCCTATCCTTCTCAGGCACACCATCGTTGAAGCACTGGGCGACAAAGTCATCGAAGGAGCCATCATCCAGGAACTCGACGACAAATTCCAGCTTATCGGTGAACCGACGAAGATCGACTGCGACGTTATCTGCATGGCAGTAGGCCTCACACCGACCACGGAACTCTTCTGGCAGGCCGGCGCGAAGATGCAGTACTGCCCGCAGCTCTGCGGTCATGTCCCATTCAGAGACAACACAATGCGCACCAGCAACCCCGACATCTGGGTAGCGGGAGACGCATCAGGCATAGAAGAGGCATCAGCGGCGATGGTAGAAGGCAGGATAGCCGGACACAGCGCAGCCAAGGCACTTGGTCTCAATGTAAAAGAAGAATCATTCAAAGAATACTGGACAAGACTGGACCACCTTCGCGCAGGCGAAGTCGGTGAAAAGATCCGCGGCGGGATCTGTCAGGTACTTGTTGACGGATGGGAGGCATAAAGATGGGCTGCACATGCAACAGCAATGACAAAGAGAAACTATTCTGCAGCGGCGTACTTGTAGAGAACAGGCCCGGGGCCATCCTTCCCCCGCAGGAAGCGTGGGAGAAGAAAAAGGGCGGATATGTAGTAATAGAATGTCCGCAGCGCATCCCCTGCAACCCCTGTGCGACCAGCTGTCCAACCGGAGCGGTAAAGCCGTTCGTGGACATCAACGACGTACCGTCGATAGATTATGAGAAATGCACGGGCTGCGGACTCTGCGTAGCGAAATGCCCGGGACTTGCGTGCTTCGTCATAGACCTTACCTACAGTGCGGACGAAGCAGTCATCAAACTTCCGTATGAACTTGAGCCGAAACCTGTAAAGGGTCAGAAAGTAAAATGCCTGAACAGGGTTGGGGAAGAAGTATCCGAGGGAGAGGTCTACACGGTAACAGAACCGCTTAAAGACCAGACGACAGTCGTAAGCGTTGTCATCCCTAAAAAACTGGTCGGAGAGATCCGCGCCATCAAGGTGGTGTGCTAGCCATGACAGAGAAAAAGAATGTCATCTGTCGCTGTGAAGAGATAGAGATCGACGAGATCCGCAAGTGGATCGATGCAGGCTATACAAATTTTGAAGAACTTAAGAGGATCCTCCGCGTAGGCATGGGACCCTGCCAGGGCAGAGGCTGCCGCGACATAATCCTTCGCGAGCTCTCCAAGGCAACAGGTAAACCAGTAGCAGAGCTTCTGCCTGGAGTTATCAGGCCTCCGGTGAAACCGGTCAAAGCCAAACTATTGGCCGAAGATAACGAATAGGAGGTAGGGTGCTATGACTGTAAAAACAGCGGATGTAATTATAGTAGGCGGAGGAGTTCACGGAGCATCCACCGCGTATGAACTGGCAAAAGCCGGTGTAAATGTAGTTCTTTTTGAAAAGGAATATCTTGGTTCCGGCGGTTCAGGCCGCTCAGCGGCCGGTCTTCGCCAGCACTTTGGAACGGAGACCAACCTCCACATGGCCAAATACAACCTTCAGGTTTTCCCGACACTTGAGGAAGAGCTTGATACAGGTATGTCACTTGAGTTTACTCAGTGGGGATACATGTGGGTAGCATATGCAGATACAGTTCTTGCTCAGCTTCAGAAGAACGTAGACCTGCAGAGAAGCCTGGATATCCCTTCAGTCATGATGAAGCCTGATGAAGTCAAAGCCCGTTGGCCGTATCTCTGCATGGACGGTATCATCGGCGTTGCATTCTGCGGCGATGACGGACACATCAACCCTCAGACGCTGACTCTCTCATATGGTCACGCTGCCCGCAGACTGGGCGCAACAGTTAAGACATATTGCCCGGTAGTGAAGCTTCTTGCAGAAAACGGCAAGATAAAGGGTGTAGTTACAGAAGACGGTGAAGAGTGGCATGCTCCTAAAGTCCTTCTCTCTGCAGGACCATGGTCAACACCATTGGCAGCAACTATAGGCGTGGATCTTCCCGTTTATGCAGAACGTCACAATCTGCTCATAACAGAGCCAGTAGAAGTTTTTGACTGTCCGATGGTCCTCTGTCTTGATGACGGCGCATATTTCAAGCAGTGCCCGAACGGAACTTTCATGTTCGGTCGCGATGACCAGGATGAACCGCACACAACAGAGTGCTCAAACAGCGCTAAATTCCTTGAAGGCGTAACAAAGAGCGTTCTTAAGAGGATCCCTGCACTCAGCGGAGTTAGGGTAGTTCGACAGTGGTCAGGTCCTTACGACAACACCCCCGACCATAATGCGATAATCGACTGGACACCCGTAGAAGGCCTGCTCGTCAACTGTGGCTGGAGCGGTCACGGACTTCAGTTCGGACCCTCCGGCGGACGAGTCTGCAAAGAACTCCTTATGGGTGAAAAACCATTTGTAGACCTTTACCGTTTCCGTCTTTCCAGATTTGCCGAAAACGACCTTTTCTTCGAGCCGGCATTCATCTAATATCAGCACAAAAAATAAATACATCAAGGGACGGACATCTCGTTGTCCGTCCCTTGGTTTCTGTCTTGCATTTTATTTCACAAAGTGGTATAACGTGTCGCGGACTCTCTTGCGCTGAGTCTGAAGTGACCCTTTTTAGTTATTAAATATGGATATTACATCCTGCTGTATAAGGGGCAAAAATCAGAAATGGACCGTCGCAGCGTTGGTGTTTTTGTTAATAAATTAATATTTGCAGTTGTGATAGGCATTTTTGTATTTGCCTCCTACTCTATATCTGCCTCGTTGGCCTTTATGGTCC